>JAIXYD010000170.1 GCA_027490415.1 Streptomycetaceae bacterium | reverse complement strand
TAAATGGCTCGTTATACCGGAGCAGACTGCAAGCGTTGCCGTCGCGAAAAAGTAAAGCTCTTCCTCAAGGGCTCAAAGTGCGATGGACCAAAGTGTCCGATCGAATCACGTCCATATCCACCAGGACAACATGGTCGTGGACGTTCAAAGGAATCTGAATACCTATTGCAGATGCGTGAGAAGCAGAAGTGCGCACGTATCTACGGTGTTCTCGAAAAGCAGTTCCGTGGCTACTACGAAGAGGCTAACCGCAAGCAGGGTAAGACTGGTGAAAACCTACTTATTCTTCTTGAGACACGTCTCGACAACGTCGTATTCCGTGCAGGCTTTGCAAAGAGCCGCGACATGGCGCGCCAGTTGGTTCGTCACGGTCACTTCTTGGTCAACGGTAAGAAGGTAAACATTCCTTCATACCGCGTCTCTGCGATGGACATCATTGATGTTCTTCCAAAGTCACTTGACCTCACACCATTCATCGTTGCAAGTGCAGAACTCGGCGAGAAGTCAGTTCCAGCTTGGATGGAAGTTGTTGGTTCACAGATGCGAATCATCATCCACGGTCTACCTGCTCGCGCAGTGATCGACACCCAAGTTCAAGAACAGCTCATCGTTGAGCTCTACAGCAAGTAATTTTTAAGACCCCAATCTAGGAAATCAAATAGTGGATTTCCGCGAGAAGAAAGAGGAGCAGCAGTGCTAATTGCACAACGTCCCACCCTCAGTGAAGAAGTAATCTCAGAGAACCGCTCACGATTCATCATTGAACCGCTTGAGCCAGGTTTTGGATACACACTCGGCAACTCAATGCGCCGTACATTGCTTTCATCTATTCCAGGTGCAGCAGTGACAAGCATTCGCGTTGCTGGTGCCCTCCACGAGTTCACCACTCTTGAAGGCGTCAAGGAAGACCTCACCGATATCGTGCTGAACATCAAGAACTTGGTGCTCTCAAGCGATAACGATGAGCCAAGCGTTGTCTACATTCGTAAGACAGGTGCTGGCGCTGTAACAGGTGCCGACATTGCAGTCCCTGCAGGCGTTGAGGTTCATAACCCAACACTTCACATTGCAACCCTGAACGACAAGGCAAACCTTGAAATCGAACTTACTGTCGAGCGCGGACGTGGATACGTCACCGCAGTACAGAACAAGCAAGCTGGAGCTGAAATTGGCCGTATTCCAGTTGACTCAATCTATTCACCAGTACTTAAGGTGACATACAAGGTTGAAGCAACACGTGTTGAGCAGCGCACAGACTTCGATCGTCTTGTTGTTGACGTTGAGACAAAGCCTTCAATGAAGCCACGTGACGCGGTTGCATCCGCTGGCCGCACACTCGTTGAGCTCTTCGGTCTTGCACGCGAACTTAATCTCGATGCTGAAGGTATCGAGATGGGGCCATCTGTTATGGATGCAGCCTTGGCCGCAGATCTAGCTCTTCCAATCGAAGATCTTGATCTCACAGTTCGTTCATACAACTGCTTGAAGCGCGAAGGCATTCACACAGTTGGCGAGTTGGTTAACCGTTCAGAGGCTGATCTTCTCGACATCCGCAATTTTGGTTCAAAGTCCATCGATGAGGTCAAGGCAAAGCTTGTCTCAATGGGAATGTCACTCAAGGACAGCCCAGCAGGATTCGATCCAACACAACATCAGAACTACAACGCATCAGATGAAGATTTTTCTGATGCAGATGCAAACTAAGAAGGAGTAAAGACATGCCAAAGCCAACTAAGGGTCCTCGTTTGGGTTCAGGCCCATCACACGAGCGTCTAATCCTTCGTACACTTGCAGAGCAGTTGTTCGAGCATGGCAAGATCACAACAACAGAAGCAAAGGCGAAGCGTCTTCGTCCACTTGCAGAGAAGTTGATTACCTTCGCAAAGAAGGGTGATCTACAAGCTCGTCGTGAAGTAATGGCACGTATCGCTAACAAGAGCGTTGTGCACACACTTTTCACAGCAATCGCACCAACATTTGCTAATCGCGAAGGTGGATACACACGTATTACCAAAGTCGGTCCACGTAAGGGCGATAACGCTCCTATGGCTGTGATCGAACTCGTAACAGATAAGTAATCCTTACGCTTTCTTAGCGTAAATTCTTATGGCGCAACCCACTCTCTTTCCCGAGAGTGGGTTTCGTCGTTTACGGATAGACATTGCCTACGACGGCACTGCATTCTTCGGATGGGCCACTCAACCCGATCGCCGCACTATTCAAGATCTTGTAGAGGAAGCGATCGCACGCATTTCAAGAAGCGATGTGGAATCTGTAGTTGCTGGGCGCACCGATGCTGGCGTTCACGCGACAGGGCAAGTGATCCACGTTGATCTTCCGGATTCTGTATTTAGCGACGGACTCACCTATGTTGATCTTCGTTACAAGCTCAACCGCATCCTCGATGAAGATGTGCGCGTAATGGAAATCAGCGATGCCCCTTCAGGATTTCACGCTCGCTTCTCTGCTCTACGCCGTATCTATACCTACAAGATTCTCGATGCTAACGAAGTAATTCCTCCGCTATCTCGCTATGACGTAGCACCTTGGTATCGCCCGTTAGATGTTGAGCTCATGAACAAGGCGAGTGCGCTGGTTCTGGGCCATCACGATTTTGCTGCATTCTGTAAATATAAAGAGGGCGGAACCACGATTCGTACCTTAGAGAAATACCAATGGCACAGAGATGAAACCGGTCTATTGGTTGCAGAAGTTGTCGCAGATGCCTTCTGTTATTCAATGGTGCGAAATCTAGTTGGCGCAGTTGTCTGTGTCGCCGATGGCCGCAAAGATCCTTCATGGATGGCAGAGTTATTAGCCAATAAAGAGCGCGTCAGTGATTCACTTGTATTTCCTGCTCGGGGGCTAAGCCTTACTCAGGTTGATTACCCATCAGATCAAGAGTTGCTCGATCGAGCCAAAGTCACAATCGGAAAGCGCACTGATGGGTCACATTGATATTTCGGGTGTTGAGTACGCACTCTCTGATGGACGTGTTTTGCTTAATGATGTTTCATTTCGAGTAGGCGATGGTGCAAAAGTTGCGCTGATCGGTCCAAACGGATCTGGCAAGACAACTCTGATTCGTATGATCTGTGGCGATATCTCACCGGATGAAGGCACCGTCGCAATTACTGGTGGACTTGGCGTGATGCGTCAGTTCATTGGATCTGTACGTGATGAGACAACAGTGCGCCAACTCCTTACCTCTGTGGCACCTCCACGCATACGTGAAGCAGCAGCTCGCGTGAAGGAAACCGAAAACGCGATGAACGAAGATGCTTCTGAGAAAAATCAGATGGCCTATGCCCAAGCAATTATCGATTGGGGCGATTGTGGTGGTTATGACTTTGAAGTTATCTGGGATAAGTGTTGTACGGAAATGCTGGATAAAGGTTTTGATGAAGTGGCAGATCGGTTAGTGAGTTCGTTATCTGGGGGAGAGCAGAAGAAGTTAGTTCTGCGTGCACTTTTGGAAGGACCAGAAGAAGTCTTGCTGCTCGATGAGCCTGATAACTATCTCGATGTACCTTCAAAGCGTTGGCTGGAGAAGGTAATTGCTGAGACGAAGAAGTCTGTTCTCTTCATCAGCCATGATCGTGAACTCTTGCAGAACACCGCAACTCGAATCGTCGCTCTCGAGCAAGGCGTCAATGGAAATACTGCATGGGTTCATGGTGGAAAGTTTGATACCTGGCATGATGCCCGCAAAGCTCGCAATGAGCGCTTCGCTGAATTACTGCTGCGTTGGCAGCAAGAGCATCAGCGCCTCAAGGATCTTGTTCGCACGCTACAAATTCAGGCATCGAGCTCGCATGACATGGCCAGTAAGTATCACGCAATGCAGACTCGACTTAGAAAATTCGAAGAAGCAGGTGCACCTGAAGCACCACCTATTGAGCAAGACCTAAACGTTGGTCTTCGTGGAGGTCGTACGGGCCTGCGCGCACTTACCTTTGAAAACATCTCCATTACAAATCTCTCGGGCGAAGTCCTCACACAACCATTTAATTTTGAAGTCTTTTTCGGTGATCGCATAGCAATCCTCGGTAAAAATGGAACAGGTAAGTCGCACTTCTTCCGGATGATTTCAGGTGATAAAGATGTGCACTACACAGGTAACCTCAAAGTAGGAGCACGAGTTGAGATCGGCTATTTTGCACAGACTCACGCTCATCCAGAATTTGAGAATAAGACTCTTCTTGAAATTCTTTGGGAGAGTTATTCATTGCAACTAGGCCCAGCAAAGAGTGTTTTGCGTAAATATGAAATCGATAAGCAAGCTGAGCAGAAATTCACATCACTTTCGGGTGGGCAGCAAGCTCGATTCCAAATTCTTCTCCTCGAACTCAGTGGGTCCACATTGTTATTGCTCGATGAGCCGACCGATAACCTTGATCTGGCCAGTGCTGAGGCGCTAGAACATTCACTCGATCGCTATGAAGGCACTGTTCTGACTGTCACTCACGATCGCTGGTTTACTCGAGGCTTCAATCGCTTCCTGGTCTTTGGGGCAGATGGACGGGTCTATGAGAGCCCTGAGCCAGTCTTTGATTTCTAGCTATTTTGCGCCTGTGGGAAGGGGGATTGAGGCCATTTTGACCCCTCACGCTGCGGAAGGTAAAGTTGCACCCCTGCGCCAGCGGGCGCCGAAGGTCAATCCTTGAAGCAAACGAAAAGAAGAAGGTAATAGAGCATGCGTACATATAGTCCTAAAGCAGGCGACGTCGTTCGTGCATGGCACGTCATCGATGCACAAGATGTAGTTCTTGGTCGTCTCGCAACCCATGCTGCAGTTCTTCTTCGCGGTAAGCACAAGCCAACCTTCGCAGCACATATGGATATGGGTGACTTCGTCATCGTAATCAACGCCGAGAAGGTTTCACTTTCAGGTAACAAGGCGCTTTCAAAGTTTGCACACCAACACTCAGGTTTCCCAGGCGGTTTAACATCAACTGTTTACGGCGAACTTCTCGAGAAGCACCCAACACGTGCTGTTGAAAAGGCGATCAAGGGAATGCTTCCAAAGAACCGTCTTGGTCGCGAGATGGCTGGAAAGCTAAAGGTTTACGCAGGACCAGAACATCCACATGCAGCACAAGCTCCAAAGCCATATACATTCGAGCAAGTTTCACAGATCATTAAGTAAGGGAATCTAAATACATGTCAGATAACACAACTTTCGCAGATCTCGACGAGAACGAGATTCCTACTTCTTACTCTTCAGCAACTCCTTCTGCTGCGACAAACCGTCCAGCAATCAAGGCACCAGGTGCTGGCACCGGTCGTCGTAAGGAAGCTGTTGCTCGCGTTCGTCTCGTTCCTGGAACAGGTCGCTGGGTTATCAACGGCAAGACTCTCGAAGCTTATTTCCCAAATAAAGTTCACCAGCAATCAGTTTCTGAACCACTTCGCACAGTTGGTGCAGAAGGTCAGTACGATGTTTTTGCTCGCATCAACGGTGGTGGAGTTTCTGGTCAAGCCGGCGCACTTCGCCTAGGCGTTGCTCGTTCACTTAACGAAATTGATGTTGAAGCACACCGTCCAGCACTTAAGAAGGCTGGATTCCTCTCACGTGATGCACGTGTGATTGAGCGCAAGAAGTACGGCCTTAAGAAGGCACGTAAGCGCTCACAATACTCAAAGCGTTAATTCACTTAAGGCGGCCTTCATGTCCCTTTTTGGTACAGATGGAATCCGCGGCTTGGCAAATGGCCAAACACTTACTGCTGAACTTGCACTCGATGTAGCCGTTGCTGCTGCACATATTCTCGTTGAAAGTTTCCACGATAAATCTGTCCGCCCTCGCGCAATTGTGGGCCAGGATTCGCGGGCATCAGGTGAATTTCTTGAAGCTGCCGTCGTTGCAGGTCTCACAAGTGCCGGTGTTGATGTGTATCGCGTAGGCGTATTACCTACACCTGCAGTTTCATATCTCGTTGCAGCGACCGAAGCAGATTTAGGAGTCATGATCTCTGCTTCCCACAATGCAATGCCAGATAACGGAATTAAGTTATTTGCTCGCGGTGGTGGCAAGCTCGATGATTCGATCGAAGCACTAATTGAGGCCCGAATCGGTGAGCCTTGGGAGCGTCCGACAGGTCGCGGCGTTGGTCGTGCCATCAACGATGAAGGCGCAAAAGAGAAGTACATCGAGCATTTAATGACTTCGGTTACTACACGTCTTGATGGCCTCAAGATTGTTGTGGATTGCGCAAATGGCGCTGCATCTTTTGTCGCGCCGGATGCGCTCGCACGGGCAGGTGCCACTGTTGTTGCAATTTCACATGCGCCAGATGGTTGGAACATTAACGACAATTGCGGATCGACCTATCTGGCAAGCCTTAAGGCTGCCGTCGTTAAGGAAGGTGCTGATTTTGGAATTGCCCATGACGGAGATGCCGATCGCTGTTTAGCAGTCGATGCGCAAGGCAATGAAGTTGATGGCGACATGATTATGGCGATTCTTGCAATCGGCATGAAGGCAAGTGGTCAGCTCAAGGCCGACACTGTTGTCGGTACAGTAATGAGTAACTTAGGTTTTATGCATGCAATGAAGGATGCCGGAATTACAGTTGAGACGACCCCTGTTGGTGATCGCTACGTTCTTGAACGAATGCTCGAAAAAGATTTTGTTTTAGGTGGCGAACAATCAGGCCATGTGATCATGCGCAAATTTGCAAATACAGGTGATGGACTTTTGACCGCGCTAGCTATTGCACAAGAGGTAGCACGCAGCAAGAAGTCATTGGCAGAGCTAGCATCTGTAATGACACGCTTTCCGCAAATTTTGGTCAATGTGAAGGGCGTCGCAAAAGAGAAGTTAGCAAGCAATTCGGCAATCTCGGATGCGGTCCTAGCTGCCGAAAGCAAGTTGGGGTCTTCTGGCCGAGTTCTTCTGCGCGCTTCAGGTACTGAAAACCTTGTCAGAGTGATGGTGGAAGCCTCGAGTGATAACCTTGCCTCAGAAGTTGCGACAACGCTTGCAGATGTCGTAAGAAACGAACTTTCTCTCTAAGGAGATCACAATATGTGCGGCATTGTGGGATACACAGGCGCACGTTCGGCGGTAGATCCACTTATTGAAGGACTCCGCCGCCTTGAATATCGTGGTTATGACTCCGCTGGAATAGCACTCGGCACACCGACATCACTCTTTATCGAAAAGCGAGCTGGAAAGCTCGCCAACTTAGAGAGCGCACTTTCACCAAATATTCCAACAGTGCATTCAGGAATTAGCCACACCCGATGGGCAACACATGGCGGACCTACAGATCGCAATGCGCATCCTCATGTAGATAACGAAGGCAAGTTGGCTGTAATTCACAATGGAATTATTGAAAATTACTCCGAGCTCAAGGCCGAGCTCGAATCTCGCGGACATTCATTCTCTTCAGATACAGATACCGAATCTGTTGCTCACCTACTCTCTGATCTTCGAAAAGAGCATGGCGGAGATTTAACGCAAGCGATGCGTGCGGCAGTCAAACTCTTGCGCGGATCCTTCACCTTGCTGGCCGTACATGCAGATGATCCAGAACGTATCGTCGGCGTGCGCCGTAACTCACCACTTGTGGCAGGAATCGGTGATGGCGAGAATTTCTTAGCCTCAGATGTTGCAGCATTTATCGACTACACCAAGCGCGCAATTGAACTTGGCCAAGATGAGATCATTACGATTACACCATCTTCTATCGAGATTATTGATCTTGCTGGCAAGGCAGTTGCACCGCGAGAGTATGAAATCACTTGGGATGCTGCCGCTGCACAAAAAGGTGGCTTCACACACTTCATGCTCAAAGAGATCTTTGAACAGCCTAAAGCAGTCGCAGATACTCTCATTGGTCGCTTGAGCGATAACGATCAGATCCTGATTGATGAACTACATATGACTGATGCCGAAATTGCTGCACTCAAGAAGATCGTTGTGATTGCATGCGGAACTGCCTATCACGCAGGAATGGTTGCCAAGTATGCGATCGAAAAGTGGGCCAAGATAAGTGTCGAAGTTGAGATCGCGAGCGAGTATCGATATCGCGACCCAATTGTTGACAGCTCAACGCTCGTTGTTGCAATCTCTCAATCGGGAGAGACGATGGATACGCTCATGGCGGTACGTCATGCAAAGGCTGCCGGTGCACGAGTGCTCGCAATATGTAATACCAACAGTTCAACAATTCCCCGCGAGTCAGATGCGGTGATCTATACGCACGCAGGTCCTGAGATCGCAGTTGCATCCACAAAAGCGTTATTGACACAGATTGTCGCGGTTTATCTCCTTGGACTCAAGCTCGCCCAAGTGCGTAAAGAACTCAGTGATCTTGAAGTGAAAAGTATTTATCACCAGATGCTTGAGTTACCAGCTCAGATCGAACAGATACTTGAGACTGTAGAACCACTGCGCGAACTCACTCGCAAATTTGCAACATCAGACACAGTTCTCTTCCTTGGTCGCAACGTGGGATATCCCGTTGCACTTGAAGGTGCTTTAAAACTCAAAGAGCTCGCGTATATCCATGCTGAAGGTTTTGCGGGCGGAGAACTCAAGCATGGCCCAATCGCACTCATTGATTCAGTGAAGCAGACACCAGTAATTGCGATCTTGCCAGCAGGTCACGAAAATGCTCTCGATGAGAAGATGCTCAGCAATATTCAAGAGGTAAAGGCACGTGGTGCTCGCGTGATCGTTATCGCTCAAGAGGGTGACGCAGTCGTCGGAGCAGAACACATCATTCGAATTCCTTCAGGACCTGCACTACTTCAACCGATTTTGGCAACTGTTCCATTGCAAGTCTTTGCCTATGAAATGGCAGTAGCGCGTGGAAATGACGTTGACCAGCCACGAAACTTGGCCAAATCTGTCACGGTGGAGTAAATGACTAACGCAATTGATATTCGCAAGGCCCAGAGAAATAAAGCCTTTAAATGGTCAGCAATTTTGTTTACTGGCTTCTTGATCGTGACCCAGCAGGTATACACCTACGGTCCTCTAACTGTTTTTGATAAGCGCATCAATAGTTCGCCTAAGCCACAATTTGAAGGTCTAGGTGGATTCATTCTGCGCAGGTTAGATGATTTAGGTTTACGTGGATTAACTGCAACAGTCTTACTTATCGCAGCAGCATTTATTGCGTGGAAGTTTAAGACATGGCGTCCACTTAATCTTGCTTTTCTTTCTCTCATTCTTCTCAACCTCGTTGTTGGTTCAGCGAAGTTGTTATTAGGACGAACTAAGCCTCGACTTGGAATTGATCTATTGCATGCAGGCGGAATGTCTTATCCGAGTGGCCATGCATCAAATGCGGTCTTGTCGTGGGGAATTCTGGCCTATTTGATTTACAGGTATGCCCATGTTGATCGCTACCAAGGTCGCTTAGCATCAGCCGGTGTCGCAGTGATTTCCTTAACGGTGTGTACGGTCTCTTTGATACGTCACACACATTGGTTCACCGATCTCTTAGGCGGACTCTTTGTAGGCAGCGCACTACTTGTCGCAGTTATTGCCGTGGATAGGTATGTTCCCTCGAAAAGCCAACTGCACTAGACTCAATCCCATGGTTGATGGAATCGGCATCGATGTTGTTGACATCGAGCGCTTTAAAGAAAGCATCGATCGCACACCAGGCTTACGCGAAAAACTTTTCACACCTGCAGAAGCCAGTAAGCCAATTGCATCCCTTGCAGCCCGCTTTGCCGCGAAAGAGGCTTTGTACAAGGCATTGTCACCTTCACATGGTTTGGCTTGGCATGAAGCAGAAGTGATCAACCTTGAAAATGGAAAACCTGCCTTTTTATTCCGAGGCGCAATCGCTGATCTGGTTGATGGTGCGCAGGTGCATTTATCGCTATCCCACGATGGAGCAATTGCCTCAGCGATGGTGATCCTCGAAAGATGAACACTTTCAATCGCGCAGAAGCAATTATCGATCTTGATCGGATCACGGAGAATGTAAAACACCTCAGAGCGCTAGCCGGTGTTGATGTGATGGCTGTCGTTAAGGCCGATGCCTATGGTCATGGTCTTATTCCTGTAGCCCGAGCAGCACTTGCTGCAGGGGCATCATCTCTTGGCGTCGCTCTTTTGGAAGAGGCTATCTCCTTACGAGATGCTGGAATAACTGCACCAATATTGGCGTGGCTGGTACCTCCCGGATCAGATTACAAGTCTGCGGTCGATCGCAATATTGAATTAGCCGCTTCATCAATTATCGCTCTGCAAGAAATTGGTGCAGTGAAATCTGCTCACCGACCACGCGTTCATCTTGAAGTCGATACCGGAATGACTCGAGGAGGATTCTTAAGTGAGTGGGGAAAGCTTGACGCCCACCATGTTGCCAATCTTGATATTGTCGGAATCTTCTCTCACTTTGCTCGTGCAGATGAGCCAGAGCAAGAGCAGAATGATTTACAGCGTTCGCGCTT
>JAIXYD010000034.1 GCA_027490415.1 Streptomycetaceae bacterium | reverse complement strand
TACGGGTGATGGAACCATCACTATTGAGATGAACTTCTTACCTGATGTCTATGTTCCTTGCGAAGTTTGCCATGGGGCTCGATATAACCGTGAAACTCTAGAAGTGCATTACAAAGGAAAGACAATTGCTGAAGTATTGGATATGCCGATTGAAATCGCCCATGACTTCTTTGAATCGGTTCCTACGATTGCACGATTCCTTAAGACCCTCTGCGATGTTGGTCTTGGGTATGTTCGCCTAGGACAGTCTGCGCCGACTCTTTCGGGTGGAGAAGCTCAGCGAGTAAAGCTTGCTACTGAATTGCAGCGACGTTCAACAGGGCGAACGATTTATGTTCTTGATGAACCAACAACTGGTCTCCACTTTGAAGATGTGAATAAACTGTTAGGAGTATTGAGTCGCCTTGTTGATTCCGGTAACACAGTTATTGTGATTGAACATAATCTTGATGTGATTAAGTGTTCAGATTGGGTTATTGATATGGGGCCAGAAGGTGGTTTCCGAGGTGGAATGGTTGTCGCCGAAGGAACTCCAGAACACGTTGCGACTGTAAAAGAGAGCTACACAGGTCAATTCTTGCGAGAAATTCTAGAGAGCAACCGCTCCGTTAAGAAACCTGTAACGAAGAAGAAGTAGAGATGGCAGATCCAGCCAGCTATCGCCCTACTGAAATCCCAGAAGAACCTGGGGTTTACCGTTTCTACAATGATAAAGATAAAGTTATTTATGTAGGCAAGGCGAAGAATCTCAAGAATCGATTGAGTTCCTACTTTCAGGCCAACTTAGCTCAGAAGACGTACCGCATGGTTCATGAAGCCGTTCGCGTTGATTGGACTATCGTCAAAACCGAGCTCGAGGCACTAGCTCTTGAGTTTTCTTGGATCAAGCAATATCACCCAACCTATAACGTTCAGTTCAAAGACGATAAGTCCTATCCCTATCTTGCAATCTCAATCGAAGATGAGTATCCCCGTATCTTCATCACACGAAAAGAGAAGCGTCCTGGATTGAAATATTTTGGACCATATACAAATGCCTGGGCGCTAAGGAATACATATGAAGTATTACTCAAAGTATTTCCGGTCAGATCCTGTAGCGCTGGAAATTTTCAGCGAGCTCAAAGAACAAAACGTCAATGTCTGCTCGGTGATATCGGTAAGTGTGCTGCGCCTTGCGTGGGATGGGTGACTCCAGAGGAACATCGCCAGATCGCCATCAAACTTGATGAGTTTATGGAGTCAGGCATGGAGGACTTGCTCCCTGCTATGCGCAGTGAGATGGAGTTGGCAGCATCACGAGAAGAGTTTGAGCGAGCAGCACGTTTGCGCGATCAGATTGAGTCATTTGAAAAAGCACAAAGATCAACCCAAGGCAATCTCTCTGATGATCTTGACGGTGACTTTATTGCAATTCACGAAGAAGGTTTTCATGCGGCAGGTTCTATCTTCATGGTGCGCCGCGGTTCAATTAAGGGATCACGATCATGGATTGTTGATCAAGAGAGAACTCTCGAAGGGGAGGACCAGTGGGCTTCACTTCTCTTTTCCATCTACGGCGATGGGGCGACTGACATATCTTCGACAATTCACATTAATCAGGAGCCAGCCGATATTGAATCTCTCTCGTCATGGCTAACATCAATTGCTGGCCATAAAGTTCAGATCAAAGTTCCACAACGTGGCGAGAAGGTTGAACTGCTGGAAACGGTGGAGAGAAATGCTCACTACGCGCTCATTCAGTTCCTCAGCAAGCGAGCCAATGATGCCGCAGTCTCAGGTAAGGCTTTAATTGAACTTGAAGAAGTCCTCGAGTTACCGCGCACGCCGTTACGTATCGAGTGTTTTGATATATCGAATATTTCTGGAACTACTGTTGTTGCGTCGATGGTTGTCTTTGAAGACGGAATTGCCAAAAAGAGTGAATACCGTCGATTTATTATCGATACTACAGAAGCAACTGATGACACACGCGCCATGCACCAGGTGATTACGAGAAGACTAAAGAGATTTTTAGCAGATAGAAATGTCGATCAAAGTGAAGTGAAGGATTCTGGTGGTCGCTTGAGTAAGTTCTCGTACCCGCCACAACTTATTGTGGTCGATGGTGGAGCACCACAAGTTGCTGCTGCGGCGCGTGCTTTGCAGGAGCTCGGCATTACAGATATTGCACTCTGTGGGTTAGCAAAACGTCTTGAGGAAGTGTGGCTCCCGCACAATCAAGATCCGCTTATCCTTCCGCGTACCAGCGAGGGAATGTACCTTTTGCAACGTATCCGCGACGAAGCCCATCGTTTTGCAATCACTTTCCATAGGTCGCGCAGATCAAAGGTGATGCTCGAATCTGTACTCGATGAAATTGAACAGCTCGGTCACATCCGACGTGCTGCGCTGCTCGACCGTTTTGGATCAGTGAGTGCGATTCGCAAAGCTTCAATTGCAGAGATCGCTGCAACCCCAGGAATCGGGGAGAAGATCGCATCGATAATCTGGAACCACCTCTCGCACATGGGGGAGGCTACTCACACTGGCGGAGTTGATATGCAGACGGGTGAGATTCTAGAAAAGTAGGGGCTAGCTTCCAGTTTGAGGTGCTTGACGTTGGTGGCAGACTGTAGCCATGAGTACGCGCGAACTCCTGATTCTCACTGGAATGTCAGGTGCCGGCCGATCTACCGTCGCACATGCACTTGAGGATTTGGGTTGGTATGTCGTTGATAATCTTCCTCCCGCAATTCTTCCTGAGCTAGCGCTACAGACAGATGGATCAGATTTTCAATCGGTAGCTGT
>JAIXYD010000086.1 GCA_027490415.1 Streptomycetaceae bacterium | reverse complement strand
GGCAGATGGATAAATGTGAAGCCGTGGGATTCAACAAGTGTGCGCAAATCTTCGTGATTTGAAACAACTACCGGAATTTCAATCGGAAGTTCGCCAAGTTCGAGCAGATAGAGCAGATCGCGTAGACAGTGGCTCTCTTTGGTTACAAGTACGAGTGCACGAGGTTTACTTTGGGTTGGGCGGATGTGAAGGCTTGGTGAAAACTTACCTAGCCCTTCATTGAGGCTCATACGAGCTGCATCAATTCCTTGACTTGTTTCAAAGCGAGTGCGCATGACAAAGGTATTAGTTGGTTCATCTGTGAATTGCTGGTTTTCAATAATGTTTCCACCGCATGCCAGAACCGCACTGGTCATCGCGTGAACGATTCCAGGTTGATCTGCGCATTGCAGGGTGGCGATGAGATCCATGGCCTAAGGGTAAGCCCTGTTAGTGGGTGAGAGTAAATCTGCGCAAGCTCTTAGGAGCCCACCAGTTACGTTCTCCGAAGAGGCGCATGAGTGCGGGTACCAAGAGTGCTCGCACAAGAGTGGCATCAAGAAGAACTGCAAATGCGACTCCAAAGCCAAGCATCTTGATTGAGGTAACTCCGCTGGTGATGAAAGCGGCAAATACAACTGCAAGTAGAAGTGCTGCGGCAGTAATGATTCGGGCTGATCGTTGCAAACCAGTAGCCACGGCTTCGACATTTGATTTACCTAGCAGGTGCTCTTCTCTAATTCTTGAGAGTAGGAAGAGTTCGTAGTCCATAGATAATCCGAATACAACAACTGCTACCAAGATCACCGAACCGGTATCAAGAGTTCCTGTCACCGTGAAGTCTCCGACAAGCCACTTGAGATTACCTTCGATAAAGATCCAAGTAACCACGCCAAGTGTTGCAACGAGAGAAAGACCATTGAGCAGTACTGCTTTAATCGGCAAGATAATTGAGCCTGTAAAGACAAAGATTAGAATAAATACTGCAATACCAATCCAGCCAAGTGCCCACGGAAGAGTTCGTGCGATTCCACCTTGTGAATCGGTGAAGTCAGCAGCAGCTCCACCAATAAGTAGTCCATCTGGTTTATCTAGAGCACGCAACTCTTTAATGAGCCTTTCAGCATCAAGTGATCTAGAACTTGTTCCAGGAATAACTTGAACACGAATATCGTCTCCCGCGTATTCCAAAGTTCCTACGCGTGTAATTCCTTCAACTGATTTTGCCTGCGTTAAGAATGTGTTGAGTGAATCCTCGCGCCCGGCACCATTTGGAAGAATTACTTCGATAGGACTGCCCTCAAAGCTTGCGAATCGATCTTCAACGACTGCAGAACTAATTGCTGCGCGGTTTGATTCTGGAAGTACTCGTGAATCAACTTGAGCGAATGCGATGTTGGCGATAGGTAGTGCCATCACAACCAAGATTGCAAGTGAAGCAACTACAACCGGTAATGGGCGAGCCATTACAAGGCGCGCAGTTGTTGCCCAACGACCATCTTCTTTTGGTGCAAGTCCGCTTTTGCGTGTGACACCTTTATCAACTCGCTTACCAAGAATTGCCAAGAGTGCAGGTAGCGGGATGAGTGCTCCAAAGATTGCAAAGAGCGTGACGATTACTCCGGCATAGCCAAATGATTTGAGGAAGTTAAGAGGGAAGAGCAGGAGAGCACTTAAAGTCACCATCACTGTGAGGCCAGAGTAGAAGACTGTCTTTCCAGCGGTACCGACGGTGATGATGGCACTTTCTTCCACACTCTTTCCGTTATGCATCTCTTCGCGGAATCGATTGACGATTAAGAGGGCGTAATCGATACCTAGTCCTAGGCCTAGTCCGGTGATGAGGTTGAGTGCAAAGACGCTGACATCTGTGACAAGAGTTAATAGATATGTAAAGAAGAATGAGCCGAGGATTGCACCGACGCCGACGACTAACGGCATCGCTGATGCAACGAGTGCGCCGAAGACGAAGGCGAGCAAGATAAAGGTCAGTGGAATGGCAATACCTTCGGCCAACAAAAGATCAGTCTTAATTTTTGAGTTGATTGCATCCGTAACTACGGCACCACCACCGGCATAGACCTCAAGTGATTTGTATTCACCATCAAAATTTTCAGCAATAACTTTTCCAACTGCACCGTAACCATCAAAATCATAATTTTCGATATCTGCGTATATAAATATGAATGCAGCCTGACCATCGGTGGACTTCAGAGTTGGTGAGCCCCCTGCAGACCAATAGGAAAGCGTGCGCTTGATTCCTTTTGTCGCTGCAACTTCTTTCTCAAGAGACGCAGCTTCTGCAATAACTGCAGGATCATTGACTGAGCGTGTACCCGCATCAACAACAAGAAGTGCAACTGGATCAGCAACCTTGAATGTATCGGTGATGTAATTTGCGGCTTTAGCGGATTCAGAGTTGAGATCTGAGTACCCACCTGAGTCAAGTCTGCTGAATGAGAGTGAGCCAATACCACCTGCAATAAGGATCGCAATGATGTAGGTGATAAGGACGCTTTTGCGGTGACCAACGATAAAAGACCCGAGTCGCATAAACATAGGCTAAGTATGTACTATGTGATTCTTATGAGCGATTTCTTTCCAGCAACAACAGAGGATGAACGCGATCCTCGCGAGGATATCGATACAAAACGTGACGAAGATATCAAAGCGGATAAGCCGCCACACCACGAAAATTAATCTGTAGTTGTAGTCGGAGCTGGTTTTGCTGAATCAGTTTTATAGAAACCAGAACCTTTAAACACAACACCAACACTCGAGTACACCTTGCGAACCTCACCATTGCATTCTGGACAAATCGTCAAAGCATCTTCGGAAAAGGATTGCACCGCTTCAAAGGCGTGATTGCAGGCTATACAGGCATATTGATATGTAGGCATCGTCACATTCCCTTCGAATTCGAAAGATTCTTAAAAATTAAACCCGCTTGGGGTAGATGCATAGTCTAAAGAAGTGAGACCATAGACGCGAATTGAGGCAGCCATTAGTGGGCCAGGAGGCATAAAGTGAAGAGCAGTGGCAAGGCGATACTCATAACCGCAGCACTCATTACTTTGCTATTTACCCCACCCGCACAGGCAAATACATTGGTTGCAACATCACCTATTGCTGGTTCAACTCTAAAAGCGGGACCAAGTGCAATCACGATCACTACAGAGCTTCCTCTTATTGAAGAGGGAAATGAAATTGTTGTTACCGATCCAAATGGCAAGCGAGTAGATACCGGAATTCTCACTGTTCTTGGAACAGATGCTGTTGCAGAGATGAAGCCATTGGAAACTTCTGGCGTCTATAAAGTTACTTACCTCTTGCTTTCAGATTCAGATGTCCCACTCGATGGCTCATTCACATTTACATATTCGGCAGTTGTGCTTTCCACACCATCGGCAAGTGCAACCCCACAGCCCACCGTTTCACCGACGAGTGAACCAGTCGGAAGTAATTTTGGAACCAATCTCTTTGTCATTTTTCTTCTTGGGCTTTCCATTCTCGTACTTATTGGAATGGGTGCATACGCACGCAAGATCTTTAAAGAGAAGTAGTCATGTTCTTTGAAGTACTGACAATCTCAAAATATCTTACATTTATATCAAGCTTTGCCTTCGTAGGTTTATTACTCGCGATGAGCACTCTTACACTCAATACAGAAGGTACTCTTTCGACAAATTCTTTGGCTTTAAGAAGAAAAGCGTCAGTCATCGGATTAATCTGGTTTCTCTCATCTGGCACCTTTCTTATAGCTACCTTGGCAGAGATCCTCGGTGTCGGTTTTACAGATGCGCTAGATACGACCACGATTCGCTCCTTTGTCTCACAAGTGACCATCGGTCGGTATCTCTTAGCTCAAACTCTTGTGGCTTTTGTTGTTGGATATTTGATTCTTAGGTTGAAACGAGTGATTCCCTCTCTGGTTCTTCTTGTGATTTCTCTTGTGGTAATTACTGCACCCGCACTCGAAAGTCACTCCGCATCGGGTGGTTCCCATGCCCTAGCTATTGGTTCAATGCTGCTTCACGTTGCTGGATTAACTCTTTGGGTAGGTGGCCTTTTTGCACTGATGTTTTTGGCACCCGAGGATCGCAGAATTGCTCTTCCTCGATTTAGCGTGATGGCTCTGTGGGCAGCGATTGTGGTTGTACTCAGCGGATTAATTAATGCATGGGCTCGTTTGAATTTCCGCGAAGCTTGGGACACCACCTATGCACGCGTCATTATTCTCAAAACCATTGTGACGGGTGTTCTTCTCTTTATGGGTTATCTGCATCGCAAAAACTTGTCACTTCGCGAAAAAATAGATTGGCGCAGCCTTACTCGTTTAATCACTGCAGAAGTTGCTTTGATGGCGGCGGTAACTGCTATTGGAATTTGGTTATCGTTAAATGCAAGCCCTGATCGAGTTGTTGAGTCGGAAATCCCTGCGGCCCCTACCTTCACGCGCATTCTTTGGGCATACGAACCAGATGTCTTCTTTATTGGTGTGCTTGTTCTCGCGGTTGCTCTCTACATCAAAGGTGTAGTTGTTCTTAAAAAGCGCGGCGATGCTTGGCCTGTTGGTCGCACCGTTGCATTCGCACTTGGTATTGCTGGCATAGATTTTGCAACAAGTGGCGGCTTAGGTGTTTATGCAATGTATTCATTTGAATATCACATGATTGCCCATATGACCCTTGGCATGATTGCTCCTATTGGATTGGTATTAGGTGCACCAGTCACTCTCGCATTAAGAACTCTTCCACAAGGGCGCACACCAACAGAGAGTGGCCCACGAGCAATTCTTGTTGCACTCTTACATTCTCGTATTGGAGTTCTCTTCACCAATCCAATTGTTGCTCTCGCACTCTTCGATGGATCACTCTTCGTTCTTTACTTCACAGATCTTTTCGGAACCCTCATGAGCAGCCATGCCGGACATCTACTCATGAATGTTCACTTTATTTTGGCTGGCTTCCTCTTTTTTATGATCATCATCGGAGTAGATCCAAGCCCACGCCGCATTCACCACTTGGTACGAATTGTCATGCTCTTTGCAGCGATGGCAATTCACGCCTTCTTCTCGATCTCCCTTCTTGCAACCACAACCTTGATCGATAAAGGTTTCTACTCCTCACAGAACATTCCTTGGCTTGGCTCAGGAATCCTGGATGACCAGCGTGCAGGCGGAAGTGTCAGTTGGGCAATGGGGGAGATTCCAATTATTCTTGCCTTGATCGCGACCTTTATTCTTTGGATGCGTGATGATGCAAAAGAGACACGGCGCATCGATCGCAATGAAGAACGCAAGGCTGCAATGGGTGAACCAGATGAACTTGCACAGTACAACGAATATTTAAGATCACTGAGCACGAGGGAAGAGAAGTAAATGACAAGCGACCTATTTGCGCTACCAAGTGAGTATCAGGATCTACGCGATAGCGTCCGCGCTCTTGCCGAGAAAGAGATTGCACCGTACGCACATGCCGTTGATGAAGATCATCGATTCCCGCAAGAGGCATCTGATGCTTTGATCAAGGCAAACTTGCATGCAGCTCATGTGCCAGCAGAATTTGGTGGAGAAGGCGCAGATGCTTTAGCTGTTGTCCTCATCATTGAAGAAGTCGCTCGAGTCTGTGCTTCATCTTCTCTTATTCCAGCGGTGAACAAGTTAGGTTCACTTCCTCTAATGATCGGTGGAGATACAGAACAGAAAAAGCGTTGGCTGCCCGAGCTCGCTAAAGGAAAAGGTTTTTCCTACTGTCTCTCTGAATCAGAAGCTGGATCAGATGCTGCTGCATTGAAAACAAAGGCGGAGAAGACTTCTGCTGGGTGGCTCCTTAATGGAAGCAAAAAATGGATTTCAAATGCTGGAGTCTCTGAGTTTTATACAGTTATTGCACAGACTGATCCAAGTAAAGGTTCTAAAGGAATTACTGCATTCATCGTCGAGAAATCAGATCCAGGAATTTCATTTGGAGCACCAGAGAAGAAGATGGGCTTTAGGGGATCTCCTACGCGTGAAGTTTATTTCGATAATGTTGAGATCTCAGATGATCGCCGCATTGGTGAAGTAGGTAAAGGTTTTTCTATTGCGATGGATACTTTGGATCACACTCGCATCACAATTGCTGCCCAAGCTCTCGGTATTGCCCAAGGTGCACTCGATGCAGCTGAGAAGTACTCTCATGAACGCAAGCAATTCGGAAAAGAAATCTTCGAATTCCAAGCAATCCAATTCATTCTTGCTGATATGGCAATGAACATCGAAGCTGCTCGTCAGCTGACTTACGCAGCAGCAGCAAAGAGTGAGCGCAACGATAAGGACCTTAAATTCTTCTCAGCATCCAGCAAAGCTTTTGCTAGCGATGTGGCGATGAAGGTGACCACTGATGCTGTTCAAGTATTGGGCGGGTATGGATATGTTTCTGACTATCCGGTCGAGCGCATGATGCGCGATGCTAAGTTAACTCAGATTTACGAAGGCACCAATCAGGTGCAGAGAATTGTGATGGCTCGTAATCTTCCTTAAATTAAACGAACAACCATGTCGTACGTTGCATACGCATGTACTGGCACGTCATGGCTTTCACGCGGCAAAGGTTGGCCAGAAATTTCCTCGGGATAGATCAGAGCGATAGTCCACGCAGTAATGTGAGCAAGTGCGCGATCATAGAATCCGCCACCTTGTCCTAATCGATACCCCTGGCCATCCACTCGTAATGCAGGGACGATGACAACATCGATCTGATTGTGGTCGATTTCTGCAGGACCAATGGGTTCAAGAATTCGGCCGCGCTCTTTCAGATATTGCTGATCGCCATTCCACGAAACCCATTCCATTCCTGTTTCGCCAGATGTTTCGATTACTCGAGGCAGTAATAACTTTTTTCCAGCGGCAAGAATTGCCTGATTTAGTTCTGCGGTGTTGGGTTCGTCACCATATGAAATGTAACTAGCGATCACATGTGCTGATGAAATCTCTTTTGAATCGATGAGATATGAATAAGGAGTATCGACTGCATGTTCGCTACGTTCTCGACGGTATCTTTTGCGAAGATCAGACTTTTCATTATGAAAGATCACGTCAATCCCCGTATTCAGTAGCTCTAACAAGTATGGTGAGATTATGGCAGAGCATGTAAGAGTTGATGAGTTTCTCTCATCCCTATTGGCACTTTGCCGCCCACTTGAACCATTCGATATGCCACTTCTCGATGCCCATGGTGCAACATTGGCGGCAGATGTCTTTGCCGGTGAGCGTTTAGTCCTCAAAGAGGGAAGTCGCATTCGATCAACACAGATTGGCTTGGCTGCCTCTATTGGCCGAGATCATCTTCCCACTCGTCCGCATCCACGCGTAGTTGTTCTCTCCGCAGGGCCAGATTTAGTTGAGCCCGGTCAGACTCTCGGCGAAGATGAAGAGTACGAAACTAATTCGTGGCTACTCACAACTGCTGTCCGCGAAACCGGTGCGGTTGCATATCGCGTTCACACAATTCCTGATGACGAAGAAGAACTTAAGGATGTCATCGAAGATCAACTAGTCCGAGCAGATCTAATTATTATCAGTGGTGAGCGAAAAGATGACTCCTTTGATCTCATCACTCGCACACTTGCTGGAATTGGTGAGATCACCACGATTGACTTAGCTATTGAATCAAGTGGCCGACACAATTTCGGAACGATCGGACCCGATAAAGTCCCTGTGGTTACATTGCCGGGCGATCCAATCGCTGCCTATATTTCATTTGAGCTTTTCGTCCGCCCCATGATTCGTACGATGCTCGGAGCTTCGACCATTCACCGCCCGGCGGTTAAGGCAAAGCTGGAGAAATCAATTTCCTCACCTGATGGACAACGTTCATATATTCGTGGAATTTTGTCAGAGGATGGAAAGTCGATTGTTCCGCTGGGTAAAGGCGACTCTTCAGCCCAAGATGAGCAGACCACGCTCTCTGATGCCAACGCCTTCATCGCAGTCCCTGAGAATGTGACATCACTTGAATCTGGAGCTGATGTCACCGTTGTTGTTCTCGAACGCCGATATATCTAGTTGCCATGGCTTTGCACCGTTCACCTCATTCTCGTCCTTGGCCGATTCTCCTTAGCGATGGAGAGCTAGAACTTCGCCCGCTTCGCCTGCGTGATCGGATGAAGTGGAATCGCGTGCGCAGAAATAATCGCGAATGGTTACAGCAGTGGGAAGCGACTCTGCCTACCGTGACGGTCGGACCTAGCGCTGAGGTGCCTCAACTTCCATCATTTTTTTCTATGGTCGCGACCTTTAATCGTGAGGCCAGACATGGCCGCTCGTTCTCTTTTGTGATCTGGAAAGGCCCTAATCTCGTTGGACAGATCACACTTGGCGGCGTCATTTACGGTGCTCTACGCGGTGGCCACATTGGGTACTGGATCGATCAAGAATTTGCTAACCGCGGTTATACGACAAGGGCGGTAGAAATTCTCACGCGCTATGGATTCGATCAACTTGGATTACATCGAATCGAGATCAACATTCGCCCCGAAAATGCACCTTCATGCAGAGTAGCTGAGAAGGCCGGCTATGTTTTTGAAGGTACTCGCGCACGCTATTTACACATTGATGGACAGTGGCGAGACCATGTCAGCTATGTAAAAGAGAACCCAACAGTCGAATAAAAAGTGCAGTGAGGTAAGGCGCAAATCCACAGATGTTTAGGGGTGACCCCTTAATCTTGGATCATCATGGCTTCTGGAATCATCTACCTGGCAATTATTGGCATGTGGGTTGCCTATTTTCTGCCACGATGGATACACAGTAGAAATGAATTCACCGGAAAGAGCGCTCAGCGTTATCGCAGCGCACTCGAAGTCGTATCAGGAAGTGCAAGTCCGCTTTCTGAAGTTGATCGATTACGGGCACATCAACTTAAGCTAACTCGAAGAAGACTTTTCTTCTCTCTCATTCTCACATCATTTGTATTGACATTGGTAGGTGCAGTTATGCAAACAGTTACTTACACACTCATCTTGTTACCGGTCGCAGGATTCATTTTCTATCTTGCACATGTGCGACATGAAACTAACGCGGAGAAAATTGCTAAGCGCCGTCGTGACGAGCTACATCGCACAAATGCGGGCATCTCTCCAACAAATCTTGTCGACGTTGTCTCACCAAAGACAACAACAGAACATTGGATTCCGCTGTCAGAGCGTGAGATTTCTGGCGTGACTATTTTGCCTAAGGGAAGTCAGAAGGCAGCAAGCGAATGGGATCCACAGAGCGTTCCTGTTCCTACATATGTGACTGCAGCTAAAGCTGTTCCTTCTCGCCGAGTTATTGATTTAACTGAGCCAGGCAAGTGGAGCGAAGAGCAAGAGCGTCTTGAGCGCGAAGCTCTAGCTGCAGCCGCGCCATCGAGAGATGAAATCTTTGATCAGCAGTTAGCAGAAGAAGCTGTCACGCGACTTCGTGAAAATCGCGCTTCAAATCAGTAACTTGTCTTAGATCCAGCTCGGAAGCCACATACGAGCAAACCATGCATCGTATGTAATGACATCTCCCACAAAGACCGGGAGAAAATAGAGAAAGTTAAAGAAAACTAAGAGCGCAAATGTAGCGCTACCGATAGTGCCCCATCTTTGGTTCTGTGAAATAAACCAACGGGCGCAGTAAACAATGGCAAAGATTAAAAACGGTTGAAAAATGATTGAATAGAAAGAAAATACTGTTCGATCTTGAAAAGCAAACCAAGGCAAATATCCAGCAGCCATACCAACCACAATGATTGTTGCAGCTGGCTCCATTCTTCTTTTTATGATTGATTTAATCCAAAATCCCGCAACAACAAAGACTGCGATAGCTCCAGCCCACCAAAGAAACGGTGTTCCCATCGCGAGCACTTCTTGAGAGCAG
This sequence comes from Streptomycetaceae bacterium, assembly GCA_027490415.1. GTDB lineage: Bacteria > Actinomycetota > Actinomycetes > Nanopelagicales > Nanopelagicaceae > Planktophila. The sequence continues at coordinate 5,040 of JAIXYD010000086.1, read as the reverse complement.
GAATCAGCACCACATGTTTTCGGTGATTGATAGAAAAACGAAGTCGGACGAGATTGAATAAGCCACGTCCACGGATGCGCCTGATATGTGTGCTTCTCACTTAAACCAGTGTGGAAGCCAAGCATCTGCTGGTGATAGTAAATAAATGATGCAATCGGATTTGTTGAATGATCTCTACCCCAGCCGCGATCTGAGATAAACCAGCCAGCCCATGAGGTTACATAAATTGCAACAGGAACAAATCCAAAGATTGCAATTCGTGACAGAGTCGGTTTGATTAAATCTCGTCCAGTATGGTGAGTAAACGCACGGTAAAGTGCGATGCATCCAAAGATTGCGATGAAGTAAGCCGCACTCCATTTAGTGCCCAGAGCAAAACCAAGGAAAACAGCGGTCGCAAGATAATTCTTCCGAATGAAGAAATAAGTTGCAGCAAGAATAAAAGTGGTCAGAAAGTTATCAAGAAGCGATGTACGCGAATGGACAAGCGCTAATCCATCTACCGTTGCAAGAAAAGTTGCCAAGAGAGTAAGAAAACGCGATCTAAAGAGTCGTTGTGCGATCAGTCCGATGAGAATGATCGATATAACCCCTGCTATTGCTGTCGAAATTCTCCAACCGAATTCATCGTTGCCAAATATCTGAATACCCGCAGCAATTAGCCATTTACCTACCGGCGGATGAACAATAAATTCGGCTTGGCTGCCATCAACCTCGACGCCGTAAGCTAATAAATCTCTGGCACCATCAACGTAATAGACCTCATCGAAGATCAATCCCTTGGGAAGCCCCAGATTGATGATGCGCAGGAGAAATCCAATTGCGGCAATCGCATAGATTCCCAAGTAGGTCATAAGTGCAAGGGTATGCGCATCTGTAAGTAAAGTGGAGTAATTCCTGAGAAGATAGCGCTGTGACCTTAACTCTTGCAGCAACTCCCCTCGGAAATCCTGGAGATGCAAGCCCGCGCCTGAAAGCTGCTATCGAAAGCGCTGAAATAATTGCTGCCGAAGATTCTCGTCGTTTCCATCGCCTGGCCTCTGATCTAGGCGTTACCTTCACAGCGAAAATCATTTCATTCTTCGACGGAAACGAAACTGCTCGTACGCAAGAAGTTCTTGCATTACTGCAAGCCGGAAAGCGTGTGTTGGTTGTATCGGATGCGGGTATGCCAACAATTAGTGATCCTGGATTCCGACTCACTCGAGATGCAATCGCGTTGAACATTCCCATCGTTGTTATCCCTGGACCAAGTGCTCCAACAATGGCGCTTGCTTTATCTGGCCTTGCAACGGATCGATTCACCTTTGAAGGTTTTCTTTCACGAAGTGCTGGTGCACGACAGGCACATCTGGAATCGCTGCGCTTTGAAGAGCGAACCATGATTTTCTTCGAAGCACCACATCGGATTACTGAATGCCTCTCTGATGCTCTCGAGATATTCGGCGAAGATCGCCGCGCTGCGATTTGTCGCGAAATGACCAAGACCTACGAAGAGACGGTTCGTGGCACTTTGAGTGAGTTACTCGCATGGTCAACATCGAAAGAAATTCTTGGTGAAATCACAATGGTGATTGCTGGAGTTCCTGTCGGATCTGCTGCAAAGACAGCTGAAGAAATGGTCAATCGAGTACGCGAATTTGAGTCTGCTGGGATGGATCGCAAGGATGCGATCGCCACAGTCGCTAAAGAATTTGATCTGCCAAAGAAGGTCGTTTACGCAGCAGTCGTTGATGCGAGTAAGTCGTAATAAGATGGCGCCCGTGAAATCCTTCTATCTGACGACGCCGATTTATTACGTCAACGATGCCCCTCATATCGGGCACGCATACACAACTGTCGCCGGAGATGTTCTTACCCGTTGGCATCGCCAGCGCGGAGAGTCAGTCTGGTTTCTTACGGGTACTGACGAGCACGGCCAGAAGGTGATGCGCACTGCTGAGCAGAACAACGTTGCACCGCAGGCATGGGTCGACCGCCTTGTTGCAGATGCGTGGAAGCCAAATTGGAGCGCGCTCAATATTGCTAACGATGACTTTATTCGTACCACTGAACCGCGTCATACCGAGCGAGTGCAGAAGTTCTTGCAATCTCTAAAAGATTCTGGCCATATTTATGCTGGAAAATATGAAGGTCCATATTGTGTTGGCTGTGAAGAATTTAAGTTGCCTGGCGATCTCATCGATGCTGATGGTGAAAAACTCTGTCCAATCCATAGCAAGCCAGTTGAACTCGTAAATGAAAACAACTGGTTCTTTAAGCTCTCGGCATTCACACAAGCGCTGCTAGATCACTACAAAAATAATCCTGAAGCTTGTCAACCGGAGAGCGCTCGTAATGAAGTGATTTCATTTCTTGAAGGTGGCGTCTCTGATTTATCAATTAGCCGCTCAACATTTGATTGGGGTATTCCGGTCCCGTGGGATACCGATCAAGTTGTTTATGTTTGGTTTGACGCCCTTCTTAACTATGCAACTGCAGTCGGCTTAACCGATGATCCGAATTCTGAGGGTGGCAAGAAATTTGCGCAGACTTGGCCAGCAGATGTTCACTTAGTTGGAAAAGATATTCTGCGATTCCATGCAGTGATTTGGCCAGCGATGTTGATGGCTGCCGGCTTGGATATTCCGCGTAAAGTCTTTGCACATGGTTGGTTATTGGTCGGTGGCGAGAAGATGAGTAAGTCAAAGCTCACCGGTATTGCACCATCGGACATTACCGATCACTTCGGCGTAGATGCATTTAGATATTACTTCTTGCGCGCAATTCCATTTGGTAGCGATGGATCTTTCTCTTGGGAAGATATGAGCGCTCGATATACATCAGAGCTCGCAAACGACTTTGGAAACCTTGCTTCACGCCTTGCTGCGATGATTGAAAAGTACTGTGGTGGGCTGATTCCAGCGCCTCATCGTGATGACGTTCTAGCGCAAGCACTCGAAACAACAGTTGATAAGGCTGATAAAGCGATGGTCGCTCTTGATTTCCAGGGTGGAATTGTTGCCGCGATGGACTTTTGTAAAAAGGTCAACGGCTACGTCACTGAGAAAGAGCCATGGATTCTTGCGAAAGATCCTGCTAATAAAGTAGAACTTGAAGAAGTTCTCTATAACACCGCAGAGTCACTACGTGCGTTAGCGGTTTTGTTACATCCAGTGATGCCTGCAACGACAGAGATTTTGTGGCAATCACTCGGTGCGCAGAGTTCACTTGGTGCGATTGGGGATCAGAAGTTAAGTCAGATTGCTACATGGGGACAGTTGCCACAAGGTGCGATTGTCACCAAGACACCTGTGCTCTTTCCACGTCTTGAGATTAAAGAGTAAATCTCCCTATGGCAGATCGCCACAATCGCGATATCGATCGTCAACTCGCACCGGCCCCAGAGCCGTTACCGGTTCCCTGCGTTGATGCTCATGCACATATCGAGATCGTGGCAAATGCAGATTTCGATTCACCAGAAGTTCGACAGGTAATCGTTGACGCAGCAGCGGCAGGAATTGATCGAATTGTGCAAGTGGGATATTCAGCCGAGCAGTCACAATGGGGAGCAAATTTAGCCGCGCTCTATGATGGACAAGTTCTTGCAGCTGTTGCACTTCACCCAAACGAAGCTCCAGTTGTTGACGATCTCGAAGCTGACTGGGCAATTATCGAAGCACTTGCCCAGCAACCGAGAGTACGTGCAATCGGTGAGACTGGCCTTGATTATTTTCGCACTCCACCAGAACTGCGAGCACGTCAGCAAGAATCCTTTAAGTGGCATATTGATTTAGCAAAGCGAACTAAGAAAGCGCTCGTCATCCACGATCGTGATTCCCATGATGATGTGCTGGCTGTTTTAGCCGAGGTCGGAGCGCCAGAGAAGACTGTCTTTCACTGTTTTTCAGGGGATGTAGAGATGGCAAAGAAATGTATTGAACGCGGTTATGTTCTTTCATTTGCCGGAACTGTGACATTTAAAAATGCGCCACAGTTGCGCGAAGCGCTAGCCATCACGCCAATAGATCAAATCTTGGTCGAAACTGATGCACCTTTCTTAGCGCCAATGCCGCACCGAGGATCGCTTAACTCACCAGCGCAGATTGCAACGATCGTGCGTGCCATGGCTACAGAACGCAACGCAGATGTCGCCGAATTTGCTACGGCTCTCTCTCGTAACGCTGAACGAATCTTCGGCTCATTTGCTGCGGGGTCCACCCTGTGACGCTTTTAGGTGCGGCAGAGATTAGAGAGCTTGCCGCTCTCCTTGATCTTAAACCATCTAAATCACTGGGACAGAACTTTGTCATTGATGCAAATGTCTGTCGCAAAATTGTGCGGGTTGCAGATGTGAAATCAGATGATGTTGCACTTGAAATTGGGCCAGGACTTGGATCCCTCACCTTGGCACTCCTTGAAGAAGCATCTTCTGTTGTTGCGATTGAGATAGATCAAAGACTTGCGACTCAGTTGCCTATCACTGCAGCAAATCACAGTGATCGCGCAGAGAAGTTGACTGTGATCAATAGCGATGCGCTAGTAATTCGCACTCTTGATGTTGCGCCAACAGTTCTTGTTGCAAACTTGCCCTACAACGTATCTGTTCCAGTTTTTCTCCATCTGCTCGAATTCTTTCCCACGCTTCGCACCGGCGTTGTCATGGTTCAGGCGGAGGTGGCAGATCGTCTTGCTGCAAAACCAAATAGCAAGGAGTACGGAATACCGAGCGTAAAAGCTGCGTGGTGGGCTGATGTATCGGGAGCGGGATCAGTCTCTCGATCTATTTTTTGGCCAGCTCCAAATGTTGATTCCAAACTTGTTGGGTTTACCCGCCATGCTCCACTTGGCGATGAAGTACTGCGCAAGAAAGTCTTCTCCATCATTGATCTCGCCTTTGCCCAACGCAGAAAAATGCTCCGCTCGACCCTTTCATCTCTCTACGGAAGTTCTGCCGCCGCTGAGGCGCACCTTGCATCAGTGGGAATCGATGGCACCTTGCGCGGGGAAGCTTTGACCATTGAAGATTTCTGCAAGATTGCCAAATAAGCAATAAGGTCT
>JAIXYD010000160.1 GCA_027490415.1 Streptomycetaceae bacterium | reverse complement strand
TACGAGTGACCGGTAATCCAACCGACATCGGCTGTGCACCAGTAGATGTCTGATTCTGGCTTGAGATCAAAGACTGCGCGATGAGTAAATGCTGCCTGTGTGAGATACCCACCAGTGGTATGGAAAATTCCCTTGGGTTTTGCCGTGGTGCCTGATGTGTACAAGATAAAGAGGGGATGCTCGGCATCGAAGCTCTCAGCCACATGTTCTGCGCTCTGGCGATCAACAATCTCATGCCACCAAATATCTGTTGCATCATTCCAAGCCGTCTCTTGCTTGGTGCGCTGCACAACGAGAACCTTCTCTACATTTGTTTTTCCCTTAAGCGCCTCATCCACCGCAGGCTTAAGCGCAAATGCTGCACCTTTTCTAAACCCACCATCTGCAGTGATGACAAGTTTTGCATCCGCATCTTGAATGCGTGAAAGAAGTGCATCGGCGGAAAATCCACCAAAGACAACTGAGTGAGCAGCGCCAATACGTGCACATGCCAACATTGCAACAGCCGCTTCTGGAATCATCGGCATGTAGATAGCAACACGATCTCCGGCTTTCACGCCGATTTCAGTCAGTGCGTTAGCAGCTCTCTTAACATCTGTGAGCAAATCTGCATAAGTGATAGTGCGGGTATCGCCTGGCTCGCCCTCAAAGTGAAATGCGACGCGATTCCCACGACCTGCTGCAACATGGCGATCAAGTGCGTTTACGGAAGCGTTGAGTTTTCCTCCGACAAACCATTTGGCATATGGAACTTGCCAATCGAGGACACTCTGCCATGGTTGATCCCACGTTAATTCACGAGCCTGTGTCTCCCAGAAAGCTAAACGATCGGCATCTGCAGTCGCGTAGATATCAGCCTTGAAATTGGCTTGGGCGACAAATTCAGCACTCGGTGGAAAGTGACGGTTCTCGTTGCCGAGGTTTTCGATCGAATCGCCAGAACTATCAACAGGTGTCGTCGTCATAAGCGTTGAGATTACTCGCACTCTCTATTTTTGCCCACCTTGCTAGATTAAAAAACCGACCGATTGGAAATAACAATGCTGACCGCTTTCTTCGCAATTCTGCTCAAGATCCTTGCTAGCCCTGCCCTTCTGGCTGCCTTGATCACCTTCCTTCAGAAGACCCTTCACCCATGAGATCGCTGAACTAGCGACAATTGAGCGTGGAGATCGCTATGTGGCCAGGGGAATAGCATCCCTGGCGCATGGCGATTTTTCTTACCCCCAGGTAAGTGGTTGGATTAGCCGTAAGCCCGAAGTCGACCCAATGACGCGCTCGGCGAAGGATTACGACTCGCAATCAATTTCTGCGAGCTACCGAGCACAATGTGGAGTCACAATGCCAATTGCAACCCCTGAAATTTACGGCCAGATGTTGGATCGCGCGAAAGCTGGCGCATTTGCATACCCTGCAATCAACGTCTCTTCATCACAGACCATCATCGCTGCACTTCGCGGATTCGCAGAAGCAGAATCAGATGGAATCATTCAATTTTCTTGGGGCGGTGCTGAATACGCATCTGGCTCCACAGTAAAAAACATGGTCGATGGCGCAGTTGCGCTCGCGGAGTTCGCACATGTTGTTGCAAAGAATTACAACGTCAACATTGCAATCCATACAGATCACTGCCCAGCTGAAAAGCTCGATGGTTACATGCGTCCACTCCTTGAAATCGGCGCACAGCGAGTCAAGGAAGGCAAAGCACCACTGTTTAGCTCACACATGTGGGATGGATCAGCAGTTGATATGCCTGAGAATATGAAGGTTGCGAAAGAGCTTCTTGCAAAGTCAGTGGCTGCTCGCACAATTCTTGAAATCGAAATCGGCGTTGTTGGCGGTGAAGAAGATGGCATCGAAGCAAAGCACGATGCAAAGTTGTACTCAACACCTGAGGACGCGCTCCTGACACTTGAAACTCTCGGAAACGATCCTGCTGCGCGTTACATGGTCGCTGCAACATTCGGAAATGTTCATGGTGTTTACAAGCCAGGTAACGTGGTCTTGCAACCAAAGATTCTGCAGACGCTTCAAGAAGCGGTTTCAGCAAAACTTGGTCTTGCTGCCGGAAGTAAGCCAATGGACCTCGTTTTCCACGGTGGTTCAGGTTCACTTCTTTCAGAGATCCGCGAATCACTTGATTACGGTGTAATTAAGATGAATATCGATACCGATACTCAATATGCATTTACTCGTCCAGTTGTTGAGCACATGTTTAAGAACTACGACGGTGTATTGAAGATTGATGGCGAAGTTGGAAATAAGAAGGCATATGACCCACGCGCATGGGGCAAGGCAGCAGAAGCTGGAATGGCTGCTCGTGTCGTTCACGCGTGTGAAGATCTTCGTTCAACCGGAACATCACTTCGTAAGTAATATTGCTTCATAAACAAGGGGAAAGGTTTTAACCATGCCTGCATTAGTTCTGCTGGGAGCACAGTGGGGCGATGAGGGCAAGGGTAAAGCTACCGACATCCTCGGTGATCGCGTTGATTATGTAGTTCGCTATCAAGGTGGCAATAACGCAGGACACACTGTTGTTATCGGCGATCAGAAATACGCGTTGCATCTTCTTCCATCAGGAATTCTCTCTCCCAATGTTGTACCGGTAATTGGTAACGGAGTGGTGATTGATCCTGGTGTTCTGCTCGAAGAGATAAAAGGTCTAACCGAACGAGGAATCGATTGCTCGAAACTTGTTATCTCTACAAATGCACACTTGATTACGCCGTATCACCGCACCATCGATAAGGTGACTGAACGCTTCCTCGGTAAATCAAAGATCGGTACAACAGGTCGCGGAATTGGTCCGGCATATGCTGACAAGATCAACCGCATCGGTATCCGCGTCCAAGACCTTTTTGATCCATCAATCTTGCGCCAGAAACTCGAAGCGGCTTTGCGCGATAAGAACCAGATTCTTATTAAGGTTTTTAATCGCAAAAACATTGAAGTAGATGATGTATTAGCGGAATACCTTGGATATGCAGAGATTTTGCGCCCATATGTTGCAGATACAGTCTTGCTTCTCGATCAGGCACTGAAAGCTGGAAAGCGTGTACTTCTAGAGGGTTCACAAGGAACTCTTCTCGATGTTGATCACGGAACATATCCATATGTCACGTCATCAAATCCAACTGCGGGCGGTGCGTGTACAGGATCTGGAATCGGACCAACACAGATCGGTCGCGTTATTGGAATTGTTAAGGCATATACAACTCGCGTTGGATCTGGACCTTTTCCTACAGAGCTTTTCGATGAAGATGGCGAAAAACTTCGCACTATCGGCGGTGAAATCGGTGTAACAACCGGACGTGCTCGTCGCTGTGGTTGGTATGACGCACCGATTGCACGCTATGCAGTTCGTGTGAACGGCCTGACAGATTTCTTCCTCACCAAGCTCGACGTTCTTACCGGCTGGGAGAAGATCCCGGTATGTGTGGCATACGAGATCGATGGAAAGCGCGTAGAAGAACTTCCATCATCACAATCTGATTTCCATCACGCAAAGCCAATTTATGAATATCTCCCAGGATGGAGTGAAGACATTTCTGGTGCTCGCACACTGAGCGATCTTCCAAAGAATGCACAGGCCTACATTGCTTTCCTCGAAAAAATTTCAGGCGCACCAATGAGTGCAATCGGTGTAGGGCCTGGTCGAGATCAGACAATTGTCGTAAAGGATTTCATCTAAACCATGAAAATCCTCCTAGTCGGAAGCGGTGGTCGCGAACACGCACTCGCACTAGGACTCAAGGCAGATAAAAAGTGTAGTGAACTACATGTGGCACCTGGCAATCCCGGAATCGCAGAGATCGCAACGATCCATCCACTTGCAATTACTGATAATCAGGCAATTCTTAGCCTGGCGCAGTCACTTGGCGTTGAACTGGTAGTTATCGGTCCAGAAGTTCCCCTCGTCAACGGCGCAGCAGATGTTTTACGGGCTGCAGGAATTGCAACGTTTGGTCCATCTAAAGCGGCAGCGGCGCTAGAAGGATCAAAAGATTTTGCAAAAGGTGTGATGCGCGATGCGGGTGTACCAACTGCAAAGAGTTTTACCTGCACATTGCAATCTGAGATTGAATCAGCACTCGATTCATTTGGAGCCCCATACGTAGTTAAAGATGATGGCTTAGCTGCGGGCAAAGGCGTGGTTGTGACTAACGATCGTTCTGAAGCTCTCGCTCATGCACTTTCATGCGGTCGAGTTGTCATTGAAGAATATTTAGACGGACCAGAAATTTCACTCTTTGGAATTTGTGATGGCAGAAATGTATTAGCCATGGAGCCAGCACAAGATTTCAAGAGAGCCTTCGACAATAATCAAGGGCCAAATACTGGGGGCATGGGCGCTTACTCACCACTTCCGTGGGCGCCGTCAGATATTGTTGAAGAGACTTACGAGAAGGTATTGGCACCTGTTGTTGCAGAGATGGCAGCTCGTGGAACACCATTTGTTGGTCTGCTCTATGCAGGACTCGCTCTCACAAAAAATGGACTCAAAGTGATTGAATTCAATGCGCGCTTTGGTGATCCTGAAACTCAAGTTTTGATTCCACGATTAGTTACTCCTCTTGCAGATTTACTTTACAAAGCAGCAACAAGCGATCTTGATGACACAGTACTTCACTGGCGTGATGAATCAGCTGTCACTGTCGTTCTTGCATCGCAGGGATATCCGCAATCTCCGATTATCGGATTACCGATAACCCCTGCCGAATCTCAAGAATCGACGATTATTTTCCATGCTGGCACCGCCGAACGTGATGGATCTCTAATCTCAAGTGGTGGCCGCGTTATGTCAGTGACTGGAATCGGCAATGATCTCGAATCAGCCCGCCACCGCGCCTATTCACAGATTTCTACCATCGACCTCGAGGGCTCCTTCTACCGAAGTGATATCGCTCTGGTTGCGTCGCTAGCCCAGGTAGAGAATTAAGTAAGGGAGAATGCACCAGTGAGCGTATTAGCTAACCGTTATGCATCTGCGCAGATGCGCGCCATCTTCGCCCCTGAAGAGAAGATCATTGCAGAGCGAAAGTTGTGGATCGCAGTTGCTCGCGCGCAGTCAGCCCTAGGCCATGCAATTTCTGACTCAGTAATCGCAGATTATGAAAAAGTCATTACAAAGGTAGATCTTGCATCGATCGACGCTCGCGAAAAGGTTACGCGCCATGATGTCAAAGCTCGCATTGAAGAATTCAATGCTCTCGCTGGACACGAGGCAATCCATGCAGGAATGACAAGTCGCGATCTCACCGAAAACATTGAAGCGCTCCAAATTAAAAATGGTTTAGATCTCATCGGAGAAAAAGTCATAGCAACTTTGGCAGCTATGGCGGCAAAAGCTGCACTCTATGCAGACCAACCAATCGCAGGGCGATCACATAATGTTCCTGCGCAGATCACTACATTAGGCAAACGCTTTGCGAGTGCAGCAGAAGAGCTCCTTTTCGCCTACGAACGCCTAGTTGCTCTTCAAGAGCGCTATCCGATGCGCGGAATCAAGGGACCTGTGGGGACTGCCCAAGATTCGATTGATCTCCTGGGTTCATCTGAGGCACATAACTTACTCGAGGAAAAGGTTGCAGCCGAGCTAGGGTTCTCTCGCGTACTTGATTCCACTGGTCAGATCTATCCGCGGTCATTTGATTACGATGTGCTGACAACGCTGGTACAACTTGCAGCTGCACCATCTTCACTCGCAACCTCAATTCGATTGATGGCAGGTGCTGAACTAGTTACTGAAGGTTTCAAGCAGGGCCAAGTCGGATCTTCTGCGATGCCACACAAGATGAATACACGCTCATGCGAACGTATTAATGGTCTTGCGGTAATCCTTCGCGGATATTCATCCATGGTCTCTGAACTTGCAGGAGATCAATGGAATGAAGGCGATGTCTCATGCAGCGTTGTTCGCCGCGTAGCAATCGCTGATGCCTTCTATGCAATGGATGGCTTACTTGAAACAACCTTGACTGTTCTTAACGAATTCGGAGCATTTCCAGCAGTAATTGCAGCAGAACTTGAGCGCTACCTACCGTTTCTTGCAACCACAAAGATTTTGATGGCAGCAGTTAAAGCTGGTGTGGGTCGTGAAGTCGCACATGAAGTAATTAAGGAGCACGCTGTTAAGGCAGCTCTTGCAATGCGCGAAGGTCAGGCAAATTCGATGCTCGATGCACTCGCAGCAGATTCTCGAATTCCACTCGATAGAAGCGCACTGGATCAATTGATTAGTGCACCACTTGAATTTACTGGCGATGCTCGCCAGCACATTGCTCGAGTTGTCAGTCGCATTGAGGCGATTACATCCGCGCATCCTGCCGCAGCGCAGTACAAACCCGGCTCTATTCGGTGAGCGGCTTCGGCCTTGCCGGTCCACCGCCGGCAGCACAGGTTCCCGGGTGGGCTCACCTGCGCACCGGAAAAGTTCGCGACCTCTACACAAATGAATCTGGCGAGATACTTCTTGTTGCATCCGATCGCATTAGCGCATTTGATTGGGTACTACCGACAACAATTCCAGATAAAGGAGCAATCCTTACTCAGCTCTCCCTCTTCTGGTTTGAATTGCTAGAAGACATTATTGGCAACCACATCATCAGCGATGATGTTCCAGTTGCTGTCAGTGATCGAGCCGTAATCGTAAAGCCTCTAAAAATGTTTGAGATCGAATGTGTAGCACGTGGATATCTCACCGGTAGCGGACTTAAGGAATATCAAGCAGATAAGAAAGTCTGCGGAATTCAACTCCCTGATGGCCTAGTTGATGGATCGCAACTTCCAACTCCAATTTTCACTCCTGCAACAAAAGCTGCCATCGGCGATCACGACATCAATATCGATTTTAATTCTGCCGCTGCGATCGTGGGGAAAGACCACGCTGAATCGCTGCGCGAATACACATTAAAGCTGTATGCAACCGCTGCAGAATTTGCTTCATCTCGCGGGATTATTTTGGCTGATACAAAATTTGAATTCGGCCTCGATGACAGTGGCGAGATCACCCTCGGGGATGAAGCTCTGACACCTGATTCTTCACGCTTTTGGGATGCAACTAATCCTGGCGCATCCTTTGATAAGCAATTTGTCCGCGATTACCTCACATCATCAGGCTGGGATAAGAAGAGCCCGCCACCAGAATTGCCCGCAGAGATCATCGAAAAAACTGCGCAGCGATACCACCAGGCGTATTACACAATCACCGGCAGTAAGTTCTAAATCCAAAGGGGAATGAAAATGGCGATCATCGTTGTAGAAGTAATGCTCAAGCCAGAGATTTTAGATCCACAAGGTGTTGCAGTGGGTGCAGCTCTTCCCCGTCTTGGATTTACCTTTGCAAAGAGTGTTCGTCAAGGTAAGAGATTTGAAATCGAAGTAGAAGGAACGCCAACTGCGGCACAGATGGCTGATATCGAAAAAGCTGCAGCAACACTTCTCGCAAACCCAGTCATTGAAACCTATGTAGTAAAGGTACAAGCATGAAGGTAGGTGTCATCACTTTTCCTGGCACTCTCGATGATCGAGATGCATTGCGTGCCGCCTCTGTGGCCGGTACTACTGCGATATCACTGTGGCACGACGAGGCAGACCTTAAAGGTGTAGATGCGGTGATCTTGCCAGGTGGATTTTCATATGGTGATTACCTTCGCTGTGGTGCAATCAGTCGCTTTGCACCAGTAATGACAAAAGTTATTGATGCAGCTAATGGTGGAATGCCCTTGCTAGGAATCTGTAATGGATTCCAAGTTTTGTGTGAGGCACATCTTCTACCTGGCGCTCTCACTCGCAATAAAGATCTTCACTTTCTCTGCCGCGATCAGAAACTTGTCATTGAGAACAATTCGACCGCGTGGACTTCTGATTACACCAAGGGGCAAGAGATTCTCATTCCGTTAAAAAATGGTGAAGGGTCTTTCCAATGCGATGATCACACTCTGGCGCAGCTAGAAAGTGAAGGTCGCATTGTTGCCCGTTATGTAGGCGAGAATCCCAACGGATCACGTAATTTGATTGCAGGCATTACAAATGAGCGTGGAAACATCGTCGGGCTAATGCCCCATCCAGAACACGCAATTGAAACTCTTACAGGTCCAAGTAGCGATGGCCTTGGTTTCTTTACATCGGTCTTGAAGGCGATGGTGAAGTAATGGCGCTCGATACCGTTGCACTTGCTACCAATAACCCCGATACCCCTCAACCTTTTGCCGAACTCGGTCTCAAGAGTGATGAGTACGCTCGCATTAAAGAAATTTTAGGTCGCCGCCCAACATCATCAGAGTTAGCCATGTACTCAGTGATGTGGTCTGAACATTGTTCATATAAATCATCGAAGGTTCATCTCAAACAATTTGGCGATAAGGCAGTTAAGTCAGATGCACTTCTTGTGGGCATCGGTGAAAACGCTGGCGTTGTAGATGTCGGTCAAGGGTATGCGGTGACCTTTAAAGTCGAATCTCATAACCACCCATCCTTTATCGAGCCCTACCAAGGTGCTGCAACCGGTGTCGGCGGAATCGTCCGCGACATTTTGACAATGGGTGCACGTCCGATTGCAGTGATGGATCCACTTCGATTTGGTCCTGCCGATGCACCTGATACACGTCGCGTTTTACCTGGTGTCATCGCTGGAGTCGGCGGATATGGAAACTGTCTAGGTCTACCAAATATTGGTGGAGAAGTTGTCTTTGATGAAACTTATTTAGGCAATCCGCTTGTCAACGCACTCTGCGTAGGAGTGATGAAACATAGCGACATCAAATTGGCTAAGGCAGCGGGGGCGGGAAATCTTGTTGTGCTTTACGGTGCAAAGACCGGAGGCGATGGAATCGGTGGCGTTTCTGTACTAGCTTCAGAAACTTTCGAAGCAACAGGTCCGGCAAAGCGCCCTGCAGTACAAGTAGGAGATCCCTTTGTAGAGAAAGTTCTTATTGAGTGCTCACTTGAGATATTCGCGGAAGATCTCGTTGTAGGCATCCAAGATCTAGGCGGAGCAGGCTTATCTTGTGCCACTAGCGAGCTAGCTTCAGGTGGCAGCGGCGGAATGAAGGTCGAGTTAGACAGGGTTCCACTGCGAGATGCAACGCTATCTCCAGAAGAAATTTTGATGTCCGAGTCACAAGAGCGCATGTGCGCAATTGTTGAGCCGAGCAAGATCGATCGCTTCCTGGAAATCTGTAAGAAGTGGGATGTCACCGTCACAGTTATTGGTGAAGTAACAGATGGCGATCGTCTTGAAATCACATGGCATGGTGAAATCATTGTGGATGTTCCTCCACGCACAGTTGCACACGAAGGCCCGGTTTACTCCCGACCATTAGCCGAGCCGGCGTATATTGCACGCGTCAATGCCGAGGTAATTAATCCTGTCATTCCACAGACTGCACAAGAAATCAAAGATGCTATTTTGATGATGGCGGCAACTCCTAACTTGGCAGATAAGAGTTGGGTCACTAATCAATACGACCGCTATGTTCAGGGAAACACAGTTCAATCACAACCAGATGATTCTGGAATGGTACGTATTGATGAAAAGACTCATCTCGGTGTCGCAGTAGCTACCGATGCAAATGCAAACTGGTCGTACCTCAACCCATACGAAGGCGCAAAGTTGGCACTGGCTGAAGCATCACGCAATATTGCAACAGCTGGCGCGATCCCACTTGCGGTAACAAATTGTCTAAACTTTGGATCGCCTGAAGATCCAGGAGTGATGTGGCAATTTGCAGAAACCGTGCGCGGTCTTGCAGACGGATGTCTTGAGATGGGTCTTCCAGTGACAGGCGGAAACGTTTCTTTCTATAACCAAACCGGTGGTGTTGCGATTCTGCCAACACCTGTTATTGGTGTTCTTGGCGTCATTGATGATGTTCGAACGCGAACACCTATGAGTTTTGATCGCGCTGGACTTGAACTTTATTTAATTGGCGCAAGTGATGAGAACTTATCTGGTTCTGAATGGGCATACCTACACGGTATGCGCGGGGGACAGGCACCAACTGCTGATTTGCAGCGTGAAATGCGCCTGATCAAGCTCTTGGTTAAGGGCCGCACCGAGAATATTTTCACCGCAGCTCATGACTTGAGCCAGGGTGGACTCACAGCCTCGCTCACAGAAATGGTTTTACGTTACAACGTTGGTGCAAGGATTACCTTGGCAAATCCTGGAATCACTTTACTTGTTGAAACCCCTGGTCGAGTTGTTGTCGCCGTAGAAGCGTCAAAGTCGGCGATGCTAAAGGAAGCAGCGGGTGATATCCCACTGACTTATCTTGGAACAACTGGTGGAGATTCCCTCATCATCAATGATGTAGAGATTTCACTTACCGAACTACGCACCGCACATACATCCACCTTCCAGAAACTCTTTGGATAATCATGCGCGATCCCATAATCCTCGAACAGGTAAAGACATCACTGGCAGAACTAGTGCGCCTTTCACCTGGTCGTGCGATTGAGGTTCGAATTCCACCTTATGCAGCTGTGCAATGCGGTGAAGGTCCAACACATACGCGTGGCACACCACCGAATGTGATCGAGATGGATGCACAGACTTGGTTGGCTCTTGTGAACGGTGAGAAGAAATGGGCCGATGCACTCAGTGAAGGTTTAGTAAATGCATCCGGTGCGCGCGCCGATCTATCTGCGCTTCTACCGCTTACGAATAGGATCTCCTCATGAGTCGTCGTGCCGATGGATTACTCAATCACAACTACCCCGGTGATGATAAAGGACCACAAGATGCATGCGGCGTCTTTGGTGTTTGGGCACCAGATGAAGAAGTTGCAAAGCTAACTTTCTATGGGCTCTACGCACTGCAGCACCGCGGTACAGAATCTGCTGGTATTGCAACATCTGATGGTGATCGCATCGTGGTCTTTAAAGATATGGGTCTTGTGTCACAAGTATTTACTGAATCCGATTTGGCAACACTTCCTGGAGATCTTGCGATCGGTCACACGCGATACAGCACGACTGGATCAAGTACCTGGGTAAACGCCCAGCCAACCTTGCGCCCAACTAAGTACGGAACACTGGCTTTAGCCCACAATGGCAACTTAACCAATACCGGTGATCTTGCCGAAATGGTGGCCAAACTTGAGCCACCAGCAAAAAATGAACGCGGCGCAACAACAGATACCGAAATCATGACAGCACTCATTGGTCTTCAGCATGAGAAAAATGTTGAGGCAAGTGCGCTGGCCGTATTGCCTTTGTTGCAAGGTGCATTCTCGCTTGTCTTCATGGATGAACGCACTTTGTATGCAGCACGCGATCGTCATGGCGTTCGTCCACTTGTTATTGGAAAACTCGAACGCGGTTGGGTCGTAGCTTCTGAATCTGCAGCCCTCGATATCGTCGGTGCCGCCTTTGTTCGCGAAGTTGAGCCAGGTGAATTTTTGATTATTAATGAAGATGGAATTCGGTCACAGATGTGGGCAGTGCCCGAACCCAAGGGTTGCATCTTTGAATATGTTTATCTTGCTCGTCCAGATACTTCAATTGCTGGACAGAGCGTGCATGCCACTCGAGTTCGAATTGGAAAGAAACTCGCCATCGAAGCACCAGTGAAAGCAGATCTAGTAATTCCAGTTCCTGAATCTGGAACTCCCGCCGCAATTGGTTATGCCCAAGAATCAGGAATTCCTTATGGGCTGGGACTTGTAAAGAACTCTTACGTTGGCCGCACATTTATTCAGCCGTCACAAACAATTAGACAACTTGGAATTCGTCTCAAACTCAATCCTTTGCGCGAGATTATCGAAGGTAAACGAATAGTTGTCGTTGATGATTCAATCGTGCGCGGAAACACCCAGCGCGCAATTGTTCGTATGTTGCGTGAAGCAGGTGCGCTCGAAATTCACGTGCGTATCTCAAGTCCTCCCGTGAAGTGGCCATGTTTCTATGGCATCGATTTTGCAACTCGTGCAGAGCTCATCGCTAGCGGTCTCGAGGTAGAAGAGATTCGTAGGTCCATCGGTGCTGATTCATTGGGATACGTCAGCGCTGAGGGTCTTATCGAGGCCACCCATGTACCGGCCGAAAAGCTATGTACGGCTTGCTTTACAGGGCAATATCCAATCGCTATCCCGACAGATCTTTCAGAAGGTAAATTGCGCTTGGAGATATTGGATCAAAACCCATGAGCACATATAAAGATGCAGGTGTAGATATTGATGCAGGCGATCGCGCCGTTGAGTTGATGAAGGCATCGATTGCAAAAGCATCTCGCAAAGAAGTTGTTGGTGGCATTGGTGGATTTGCTGGTCTCTTTGATGCCAGTGCGATGAAGACCATGCAGAAACCACTTCTCGCAACATCAACTGATGGGGTCGGCACTAAGACAGAGATTGCTCGAATCCTCGGAAAGTACGACACGATCGGTGAAGATCTTGTTGCGATGGTGGTCGATGATTTAGTTGTCTGCGGAGCCGAACCACTCTTTATGACAGATTACATTGCAGTCGGAAAAGTAATCCCAGAACGCATTGCCGCAATTGTCGCTGGAATCGCACGCGGATGCGAAAAAGCAGGCACCGCACTTGTCGGTGGTGAAACTGCAGAACACCCGGGCTTACTTGGCGAAGACGAGTTTGATATCGCAGGTGCAGCAACTGGAGTAGTCGATGCTCACCTGCAACTAGGTGCACATCGCGTTAAGTCAGGCGATGTGTTGATTGCGATGCCAGCATCTGGAATTCATGCAAATGGATTCTCACTCGTTCGCCATATACTTGCAACGCACAAAATTGACATCACCGCGCACAGCACTGAATTTGGCCGCACACTTGGTGAAGTTCTACTAAC
>JAIXYD010000097.1 GCA_027490415.1 Streptomycetaceae bacterium | reverse complement strand
TAGGGTCTGCTCTGCGTTCAGAAGTTCCGGCCGATGAGCGCCCCGGGTTGTTAGCTCAGTTGGTAGAGCAGGTGACTCTTAATCACCGGGTCGGGGGTTCGAGTCCCTCACAACCCACTCAGGAGCCTAAGTCGCTCAGAGAAAATCTTTAACCCCAGCAGGCGACTGCATGAAAATTATCCGCCTATTTCTCGCCAAAAGCCTGTGCCAATAAAAAATCCGATTGATCGATTCTGAACAATTTCTAAGTTTGAGAATTTAATTGGATAAAAAGCCGCCACCGTGTCTAGCTTTTCAGAATACATCTCTTCATACTTCTCTGCTTGATAACTTGAATTTCCCAGAGGCAAATAGAAACTTACTTCCCCTTCTTTGAAATTCCACGTGCTGTCGGCATAGGCCATGAATAGGCCTTTCTCTTTTTTATCCTCGGCAGGACCAGCCCACTTAGTGACAAAAGTAAGTTTCCAGTATGAATCCGAGCGTTGAGCCAGGCCGAAAGTGAGATTAGATTGAAGCGGACTTACCTCTATGTACTGAATTTCTGATCTACGCAGCGCAGTCGCCGTTCCCCTCGCGAGCAAGTTATTCTCGGTAATAAATAAAACTGAGTCTTGAGCAAAACAAATCTCTCTTGGCAAGATGCTGCTCTCTTTCGCGCTTCCATCAAAACGCGCGATAGCTTTTTGTGACCACGATTCTTCAATTCTCTCTTTGGCAAAGCCGGTATTCAAGAACGCCTTTAATGGCTTTCTAAGGCTGGATTTATCTTTGTACTCATTGGCAACTGTGTTTGCTTGACTTAAGACCTCATCAGCTTTTTTAGAAGAGACCATAAATTCTGAGGTTTCATTCTTCGGCTTGCTCTTGGACTTTGGCTGACTCTGAACTGGATTCCCGCATTCCTCACAGAACTTTGCTGAGGGTTTGGCTTCATTTCCACAGTTTGAACAGAACATTTCCCAAATATACCCAATAAGGGTTTTTCCTAGTAGGCGGCCTGTAACGGGTCGTCAACCGACCTTTTCTACGGATACAACATCACCAAAGTCGCCGGTTTCGACGACAGTTATTTTGTAGCCCAAGACTGTAACTGACTCACCGAGTCTTAATGGTGCACCCGCCAGCGAGAAACTACGAACCGGTTGATCCCCTGAACAAGTTCGATTCGTCGGGCAAACAACTGTAATTCCATCCTCGTAACTAGAGCGATCATCAAGCAACGATGCATCAATAGTGTAAATCAGCGCGCCATTCATTGATTTCGGTAACTTTAGATTGAAGCCGTTGCTTCGAATAGATTCGATTGCAATAGCTTTGCGAGAAGTTATGGGAATCAGGGTTAACTTCTCAAAACTTCCTCTGATAGTTGAAGGCTTAATCCAATGCACAGACGTGGAATTCCGCGGAGCACATCTCACTTGTGAATCAGAAATCCAGCTCATGGACCACTTATCCCACATGAGAAATTCCATACGGGCGCCTGACATATTCCCCCAATTGCCACCTCCGTCAGGATGATCATCCAAGGTATTGAAGATGTGCATCAATTCATGGACGAAACCAATTGGCTCACGCGCTTGGATTCCATTTTTTGGGAAATCTGAAGGGGGTATGCCCATGAAGTATGAGTTGTAGATGGAAAACGTTTTCTCGTTTGTAGTCAGGGCTCGACTATGGGCGATTTGGTGTGAAAAAGTCATTCTTGAGACATCACTGGAAGCCAAGAACCAAACAGTATCCACATCAGTGAAATCGATTGTCTTGTCCGCTTCAGGAATAACTGAGTTAATCAAATTCCAGCGGTTATTTGAGAAAGATTGGTTTGCAGAATCTGTTGAGTATCCAAGGTTGAAACTGTCCAAGTCGCCTTCAACTTTGATGTAAGAGCTTGGGATTCTAATTTCAATTCTTATATCTGTATCTGCCATCAACTTCACTGAAGACAATGCAAAATCAAGATACTTTCCCCAGTCCTCTTGAGGCGAAAGCGTTGGAATTCGATTGTTCATATAGAAAGGGACAACTTGAATTACGGTTGTCTTGGTCTTGAGAGATCCAAGGGGGCCGATGCCGGTCCAGGACCTTGTTGACTCTAATCTGCACTCGGAAATCGGAAGTAAGTCAGAAATCCGAGTTTGTATTGTGCTGGGGACCTGATCCGGAAGTTTCTTTCCAAGATGTCTATATGGTGGCGGGCAGCCATTGAATTTCAATTCAGCCTCTTGAAAGACTTTCCACATTTCTGGAACATATGGATCAGGGTCGCAAATAGATTTGAACTCATAATTTTCTGCAGCAACCGAGGATGCGTTAGTGCTGGACGTTGGACTTGGCGTTGCAGCTGGCGGCTTTACGGTAACCCCTTTGCTCCAAAGTAACTTCTTCCCCGACTTGGCACATGTGTAAGTCTTGTTGAGATAAACAACTTTCTGATTTACAACTTTGCAAGTACTCCCAGGAGTGATTTTTTGAGCAGAAACGGCTGCAACAGGAATTAGGGTGAAGGCAAGAGCCGCTAGAAGAGCTTTCGAAAGAGTTCTCCTCATGTGCATTCAAAAAGAGTAATGGGAAGATACAGAGTTGTGTGAGTTTGACTAATCATTTTGTCTATTTCTGACCACTCTGGCCCTCTTTACCCTCTAGTTGGCCTGAGTTCTGACCGAGGGTTAAAGTTCTGGTACTGATTAAGAACTAGTGAGATTGTGATTGGATAGCTAGAAATGGCCCTGTGTTTGAACCCGGCTTGTCAGAGGAAGGTTGCTGCAAATACAACAACCTGCATCTATTGCGGTGGTCAGGAGATTTCTGAATTCAACTCCTACAGTAAAGAGCAGGCGCTTAAAGACCAGTTGACGATGGAAAACTTTGAGACAGTTATCAAATCCACAGACCCATTGATTGAAAGAACAATCCTGCCTCCAGGCAGCAAAGGGTCGAAGAAATCTCAGATTTTGGTTCGCTTGCAGTACATCAAACGCAGACTCTTCTTCAGAAGGTAGCTCCCTCACTGTACTTAGCGCATATCGAAGTAGGCGATGAAATTTGCGAGTACCCGTGGTTTGATTACACCCTAGTTATCTGGGGGAATTTTGAGTACTTACTTTAGCGGCGGAACCATTTGGTGCAGCAAGGGAGTAACTGCCCAATCGCTTCGTATTGAAGATGGCAAAATCGTTGCCATCGACGTACCGGCAGAAGATTCTGATGAGATTGTAGATTTACAAGGCGGATTCCTGGCTCCATCATTTATGGACGGGCATGCACACCCACTTTTTGCTGGCCGTGAGGCGCAAGGTCCTTTGGTAAATGGCATTACAGAGGTTGCAAAGATCATCGCAGAGGTCAAAAGATTTGCAGATGAGAATCCTGATACTGAGTGGATTATTGGTGGCGCATATGAAGCGGCAATTATTGAATCCGGGGATTTTCTTGCGCAGTGGTTGGATGAAGTGGTTTCAGACCGTCCTGTCGTATTGCAAGCGGTGGATCACCACACAATTTGGGTAAACAGTAAAGCTCTTGAAATTGCAGCAATAACTGCAGAAACTGCAGATCCAATCGGTGGCTCTATTGCGCGCAATAGTGATGGAAGTCCACGGGGAACGCTGCGCGAGCCTTCAGCTATGGCACTGATCATGAAGCACGCACCCGTCCGCACTCTTGAATCCGACGTTGCTGCAATTAGCTGGGCATCTCAGCAGTACTTGAGTCATGGAGTAACTGCTGCAACAGATGCTTGGGTAGAGCAAGGCATGGCAGAGGCGTATATAGCTGCTGCAAAGAGTGGAGCTCTCTCCATCGATGTGAATCTATTTTTCTTGGCACAGCCAAGCGTGTGGAAAGATCACATTCAATATTTTTCGCAACTTCGTCGCGAGATTGAAGATCTCGGCAAAGACTCACACTTAACTGCCAGAACAATCAAATTTCTCTGCGATGGGGCTTTCTCGAGCGGTACCGCTGCACTCCTTGAGACATACCTTGATAACCCAGAATCCAAGGGGTTGCTCATTTGGGACGATGCGGAATTACTGGAAGCAGCGCTTCACTTTGATAAAGCAGGTTATCAACTACACCTCCACGCAATTGGCGATGCCGCCGTTCGACAAGTGCTAGATGTTGTTGAGAAAGTACAAGAGATTAACCCTGCCTGGGATAGGCGACCAGTGATTGCTCACGCCCAATTAATAAGTGCAGAGGATCTTCCGCGTTTTGCAAGATTAGGAGTGATATCCAATTATCAGCCGCTCTGGTGTTATCTAGATCCTATGAATAAAGAATTAATTGCACCGAGACTCGGTGACGAGCGGAACAATCGCCAATACCAACTCGCATCAATGGTTAAAACTGGAGCGCGAATTAGTTATGGAAGTGATTGGCCGGTAACTTCATTTGTTCCGCTTCAAGCCCTTGCAGTTCCTACACATCGCCAATCCCCCGAAAGACTACCTCCTGAGGGGTGGAGCTCACATGAATCAATTTCAATCGAGGATTCACTTTCGTTTTATACAGAAGGGGTGGCTTACCAATTATTTAAAGAAGATCGCACCGGTCGTATTGCACCCGGCTTTGATGCGGATCTGATGATTTTGGATCGTAATCCCCTCACAGAGAAACCTCATGCAGTAAAGGAAATCAAAATCATTGCTCTCTATAAATCTGGTCGCAAAAGGTGAGATACTTCGAACATGTTTGAGGCCCTCTTCCTAGGATTGCTACAGGGACTCACCGAATTCTTACCAATCTCATCAAGTGCTCACTTGCGACTTGCCGGGGAATTTCTACCAGGAGCCGGCGACCCAGGTGCGACGTTTACGGCAATTACCCAAATCGGAACTGAATTAGCGGTGTTGATTTACTTTCGTAAAGACATAGCCCGTATCGCTTCTGCTTGGATAAGCAAGGTCGTCATTCGCAGAGATCTCCCTGCAGAATCAGCTCAGGATGTCCGTCTCGGCTGGATGATTATTGTCGGCTCATTACCCATTGTGGTTCTTGGATATCTCTTCCAAGAGAATATTCGAAATACCTTTAGATCGCTCTGGCTCATTGCCATCGTCATGATTGTCTTTGGAATTGTTCTGGGATTAGCCGATCGATTCGGACGCAGCGAACGAGATCTCAGCGGATTGAGTTCTCGGCACGGCCTGGCTTATGGATTCGCCCAATCACTTGCCCTCGTTCCCGGAGTTTCTCGTTCTGGTGCAACGATCGCCATGGGACGAGTACTTGGATACACACGAGAAAGTGCGCTGCGGTATTCATTCTTACTTGCCGTGCCAGCTGTCTTTGGCAGTGGATTCTATGAACTCAGAACTGCAATTGGTGAAAATGATGTAGCTGCTCCGTATTCACTAGTTGAAACATTCGGAGCGACAATCGTGGCTTTCGTAGTCGGCTATGTCGTCATTGCTTGGCTCATGAAGTTCATAGCAACCAGAAGTTTTATGCCATTTATCATCTATCGAATCGTGCTTGGTACAGGTATTTTAATCTTGCTCGCCACTGGGACGATCAACGCATGAGGAATACACGATGCTAGGCGGAATAGATAACGCCCTTTTTCTCACATCTTTCGGAGGTTTTGCAGGCGTTGCAATCTTGGTCGTCTTTCTCAAGTGGGCTTTTTCATCGAATAAGAAGATGATTGTGATTCCTATCAAGGCTGGCAAGAAAGATGAGTACGGATTGCTTAAGCCACTTCCAACACCCGGTAATTACATCGAGGCAGAGATGGCTCTTCTCAAGTTGCAGGATTCAAATATAAAAGTAACGTTAACGAAAACTCTTCAAGGCCCATCTCTAATGGTCTTTGAACGTGATTACGATATTGCGCTAGCGGTCCTCAAGAGCTAGTTCACTGAGCTCTCTGCCAGAAACTCTATAGACGGTCCAATCATCCATTGCCTTTGCGCCCAGGGATGTATAGAAATCTATTGCAGGTGTATTCCAATCCAGTACCCACCACTGAAAACGGCCATATCCACGATCTTTACATATCTGAGCTAGATGTTTGAGCAAGTCTTTGCCATAACCTAGTTTTCGGTATTGAGGACGCACAAAGAGGTCTTCTAGATAAATTCCATGCAGTCCCTGCCATGTTGAGTAGTTAAGGAACCAGATCGCAAAACCGGCTATCTCTCCCTCGTGTTCAACGATTTCACAGAAGACTTTTGGATCTTGCGAGAAGAAAGACTGATGTATCTGTTCCTCAGTAGCTTTCGCCTCATCGGGGGCTTTCTCATAGACAGCCAACTCGTAGATCATCGCAAGGATCTCTTGCGTATCCTCAATCCGAGCAGGGCGAATCACTTTTCTCCCTGTTGAAATTTGGGCAGATTAAGATCGAATTGAATTGAGAGCATTCGCACGAGTGCAACTACAACTCCACCAGAGATGGTCGCAATAGTGACATCGACGTTGAATTCGATAAGGATTACAAAAGCGATTGCACCAAATAGTGAAGAAGTGCCGATTGTTTCGCGATGGAGAAGTACTGGCTCAACCTGACAGAGAACATCGCGTAGAAGTCCACCTGTAACAGCTGTGATGACGCCGAGAATGATCGTGGCATACCAAGGGCTATTGAGGTTGTGCGCCAGTTGCACACCTGATGCGGTAGCAATAGCTAACCCAAGAGTGTCCATGATCAGCAACGTCTTACCGATTTTGGTAACGCGGCGAACACTTAATGTGATCGCGACTGCGGCAATGACGCTTCCAATAACCCAAGGATCAGTAATCAGAATTGGTTTAAGCCCTAAAAAAAGGTTACGAAGAGTTCCACCTGAAACTGATGCTGCAATCGCGACAAGTGCGATGCCGCCGTAATCCAATCTTCGATCTGCCGCAACACGCGCTCCAACAAGAGCGAAGACAAAGACAGAGAGGAGATCGAGAATGTGGAGCAGCGTCACGCTTGTTTACCGAAAATTACGAGACAGCGATGATGTCGACTGCGAAGATGAGTGTGTCATTCTCGAGTGGATGACCAGGCATTGGTCCGTAACCAAGTGCAGGAGGAATTACCAAGAGGCGACGTCCGCCAACCTTTGCACCAAGAAGACCTTGCTGCCAACCTTGAATTACTCCTGAGAGAGGAAATGTCGCTGGCGCTCCGCCAGTCCATGAGGATTCGAGAATGCTGCCATCAGCCCACTTCATCAAGGTGTAATGCACAGTCAAAGTTGATGTGGCAACAACTTCTGTGCCACTGCCAGCGATGACATCTTGTGCAATTAGTTCAGTTGGAGCATCTCCTGAAGGTGCGGTAATTGTTGGAGCTTCTCCGGCATTGGCTGTTACGCCGACGAGTGTATTTGATGACATGTCATCTCCGATTTCTGTACAGCCTGTAAGGCCAACAACGAGTGCGAGTATCAGCGCAACTTTTTTCATGGATAGATCCTAACTGTAGAGGTGCTCTACTTTTGAATTACTTGTTATCGATTTCTCGAATGAGTGTGAATTCGCCCTGCCCAAGTTGACCTTGAGAGCGATAAAGCTCGAGTTTTTCTCGAGTATCTGCGATGTCTAGATTGCGCATGGTTAATTGGCCGATGCGATCAGTTGGTCCAAAAGCCGCATCTTCAGTGCGCTCCATCGAGAGCTTATCTGGGTGATAACTCAAGTGTGGGCCAGAAGTACCAATAACTGAGTAGTCATCACCGCGACGAAGACGAAGAGTCACTTCGCCTGTAACAGCAGATGCCACCCATCGTTGCAGAGATTCACGGAGCATCAGTGACTGGGGATCTAACCAACGACCTTCGTAAAGTAGGCGACCGAGTCTGCGACCTTCTGCGTGATAATTGGCAATCGTGTCTTCATTATGAATTGCTGAGAGCAGACGTTCGTATGCGATAAAGAGAAGAGCCATTCCTGGTGCTTCATAGATGCCACGGCTCTTTGCTTCAATAATTCTATTTTCGATCTGATCTGCCATACCGAGTCCATGACGACCGCCAATGGCATTAGCCTCGTTCATAAGTTCGACTACATCGTCAAAGTGCTTACCGTTAAGAGCAACTGGACGTCCTTGAACGTATTCGATCTTTACATCTTCACTCGGAATTGCAACTGATGAATCCCAGAAGCGCACGCCCATAATTGGTTCGACAATCTCAATGGATGCATCAAGGCTCTCAAGATTCTTCGCTTCATGGGTTGCACCAAGAATATTTGCATCAGTTGAGTAAGCCTTCTCGGTGCTGTCACGATAAGGAAGGTTATGTGCAACGAGCCATTCGGACATTTCTTTACGACCGCCAAGTTCGCGAACAAAATCAGCATCTAACCATGGCTTATAAATTCTAAGATTTGGATTTGCAAGAAGTCCGTAGCGATAGAAACGTTCGATGTCATTGCCCTTATAGGTCGAGCCGTCTCCCCAAATATCAACGTTGTCAGAAAGCATTGCGCGAACAAGTAGCGTTCCGGTAACTGCTCGGCCAAGTGGGGTGGTATTGAAATACTGCTTGCCACCCGAACGGATATGAAATGCTCCACATGCAATTGCTGCCAGACCTTCTTCAACTAAAGATTGCTTGCAGTCAACGAGTCTTGAGATTTCCGCGCCATACTCTTTTGCACGCACCGGAACTGAATCAATATCAGTCTCGTCATATTGGCCAAGGTCTGCGGTATAGGTGCAAGGTATTGCGCCTTTATCTCGCATCCATGCCACTGCAACCGATGTATCAAGGCCGCCAGAGAAGGCTATTCCGACCTTTTCTCCGACTGGAAGAGATGCGAGTACTTTAGACATAGCACCTAGTCTAATGGTTAAGCAGTCGTGCTAGCGCAGGCTTTACCTTCCACGCAGCAATCATCTCTTCATATCTGGTGACATCACTCGCCTCGGTTGGTGCACCAGTCTTGACTGCTCGAATCATGAGATTTCTAGGTGTGTGCTCTCCTCCGATAAATTCGATAGCTTCAACGCGATATCCGCGCAGCTTAAGGATTTGCATTCGCAATGAATCCGTTAGCAAATCTCCTAGTCGCTCACGCATGATTCCATGGCGGGTGATCAATGACCAAGGTTCTGGAGAATCTGTGAGTTGAGATTGAATGTCATGGTGGCAGCATGGTGCGATCATCATTAATTTAGCATCTGCATTAACGGCCCAAGCTATTGCGTCATCAGTGGCGGTATCACAGGCATGAAGAGCGATCGCAACATCTGCCTTGATCAATGTTGTATTTGCAATTTCCTCAGCTCGAAACTCAATGCTGTCTGTGATGCCTAACTTTTCGGCAATTTCATTATTTCGATCTCGTGAGGCAGTGCGAACATCAATTCCAACAACTTTCACATTCATGCCAATACTGCGTAAATACTGGTGGGCGGCAAAGGTGAGGTAAGCATGGCCACATCCCAAATCAACAATTGTCAGTGGGTTCGAAGCACTAGGCTCATGAATCTGACCCGCTTGAATTGCGTGTGCAAGCGTTGGTGCAAGAAGGCGTAAAAACTCTTCCACTTGACGATACTTATCGCTCTTAGATGGCTTTATGTGTCCTGATGCATCACTGATTCCAACCTCACGTAGGAAAGGATCGGAAGATTCAAGTAGCCGCTCTTTCTTCTTATCGTGTGAAAGATCAGCCTCTCCCACACCGTGAGTACGCGAAATCAATGGTTCGTCTTTCTTGGTGACTCTTAGGGAGAAGGTCTCATCAACTCCCTCAATCAAAATGTTCGCGTATCCGTCGTGGAGATATGCCTTGAACGGAATTTCTGAGGGTAGAAAATTCTTAGTTGTAACAGCTCGACCATCGCTAGTACTGACTTGAAAATGGAGTGTGTCTTTAACCAAAACTGGACGAATATCTATGCGCTCGGTGGGAGTTTGCATATTTCGACGACGCCCAGAGAGAACTACGCGACTTATCTGCTCTGGCTTCTCAAAATATAGAAGTGCCTGAGAAAAGCTCTCTTCTAGTGAGATACGAGACACAGGTGACATAGTGGCTAAATTACC
>JAIXYD010000200.1 GCA_027490415.1 Streptomycetaceae bacterium | reverse complement strand
CCAATGATCACTCCAGTTGTTTCACACACTGACGAAATGGTGAAGCAGGTCGATGGGCTTCTTCTCGAGAGCAAGCGCACAACCATTGGCGATAACGTAATTATCGTGGCTGGCTCACCTCCAGGAATTCCCGGCTCAACCAATGCGATGCGTGTGCACCGCATGGGTGATGCCGTTGCTGGCGCTGCTCCTGCCTATCGCTAGAACCTGCGATTCGGTCTTCAGTAGGGGAGAGGTTAAGATTGGTGCACGTTAGCCTCGGTACTCCAACGGTAGAGAGGGCAGTCTCAAACACTGCATAGTGTCGGTTCGAATCCGACTCGGGGCACATGAATACACAGAGCAGCGACGAGACGGCAAGACCCGTAAGAATTGTCGTCGCCGAAGACGAAGCGCTGATTCGGATGGATCTCGTTGAAATGCTCGGTGAAGCTGGTTATGTCGTCGTTGCACAAGCAAGTGATGGTGCAGAAGCAATTGCATTGGTAACAGAGCACAAACCAGATTTAGCAATTCTCGATGTGAAGATGCCAATTCTTGATGGAATTAGCGCCGCTGAAGAAATCATTGCAACATGTCCAGTATTAATGCTCACTGCATTTAGTCAACGTGAACTCGTAGACCGTGCGCGAGATGCTGGAGTTATGGCCTACGTTCTCAAACCTTTCACCATTAATGATTTAGTTCCTGCTATCGAGATCGCAATAAGCCGTCATCTCCAAATGAAGACTCTTGCTGCTGAGGTAGCCGATCTTCACGATCGTTTAGAGACTCGAAAGATCATTGATCGCGCCAAGGGAATCTTGATGGCTGCCCTCAATCTGACCGAACCCCAAGCTTTTTCATGGATTCAAAAGGCTGCAATGGACCGCCGTCTCACTATGAAAGAAGTGGCCCAGGCCGTTATTAGCCCTGATGCAGTTCCTCACTAAAGGATCTATTTCGTAATCAAAAAGTAACCCAAATCCGCCTGAATTGGCCTTTTCCACCTTGCTCAGACCTCACCCTGCCCATTACCCTTTCGGTCTCCCTGTCCCGGGATAAGAAAACAGGAAGGCTACACATGAAGAAGAATAAGGTTCTCGCTCTTGCGATTGCCGGAGCACTTGCTGCAGCATCAGCTGCGACAATCGCACCAGCGGCACAAGCAGCAGATACAGTAAAGATTGCTTTCCAGGGCCCACTAACAGGTCCTGAAGCTCAGACCGGAACTGATGAAGTTCGTGGAGTAAAGCTTGCACTCAAGCTCTACAACGCAACAAACCCAGCAGTCAAGGTTGAGCTAGTAGAAGTTGATGACCAGGGAGACCCAGCAATCGCTGGAACAGTTGCTCCTGGTGTTGCAAAAGATACTTCAATCATCGGTATGGTCGGAGCTGCATACTCAGGTGCAACAATTGCATCATTGCCTTCATACAAGGCAGCACCTGCACTTGCAATGATCTCACCATCAGCAACACGTCCATCACTTACAGATCCAACATCACCTGACTACGGACAGCCTGTATTCCACCGTATCGTTTCTAACGATGCTCTTCAGGGTCCAGCTCTAGTTCGCGTAGCGACAAAGGGTGTTTCAAAGCCAGCAGTTTATGTTGTTGATGATCAGTCATCATATGCAACAGGACTTCGTGATGTTGTAGTTCCAACAATTGGTGATCAGGGAATCAAGTGGCTTGTTGGCACTGACTCTGTAGTCAAGGGAACAACAGACTTCTCAGCAGTAATCGCAAAGATCAAGAAGGTAAAGGCTAACGTCGTTATCTACACCGGTTACTACGCAGATGGCGCAAAGTTTGCTAAGCAGCTTCGCGACAAGGGTTACAAGGGTGTTCTTGCAGGTGGAGACGGTGTTCTTAACTCTGCATTCATCAAGTTGGCAGGAACAAAGGCTGCAACGGGATACCGTTTCACAGCTCCAACAACTCCACTCGATATCGCATCACCTAAGCTCACAGCAGAATTCAAGAAGGAATTCAAGGCTGATCCAGGCGTCTACACAACAGAAGCCTTCGATGCTACAAACATGTTCCTTGCAGCTATCAAGGCTGGAAAGACAACCCGTGCAGATGTCTTGGCTTACATCAAGACAATGAAGCACAAGAACACCGCAGGAGTCACAATCTCATTCAACAAGAATGGTGACCTCAACGGTGCTGGCCTTATCAACGCTTTCGTTGTTAAGGGCGGAAAGATCGTTCTTTCAGGTCTTGCATAAGCCTTGGCTTAGCATGATTTGAAGAAATTCATCTACATCGACCCCCACTCAGAAATGGGTGGGGGTCGATTGATGAAGGTAGTAACGCAAGCGTATTTTTAGTAGGATCTGGAAAGTTCCAGCGGCCAGATGGTCGATCTAATTTGTAGGAGTTGATTCGGTGGATTTTTCGGTATTGGTTGATCAATTCTTTGCCTTAACCATCGATGGCATCGCTCTTGGTTTTATCTACTCACTCATTGCCCTCGGCTACACCATGGTTTACGGCGTACTTCGCCTCATTAACTTTGCTAACTCCGAAGTGTTCATGCTTGGAACCTTTGCGACAATTCTTACCTCCAAGAATATTTTTGGTTATGCCGACGACACGGAGCCCCTTACGGGAATGAAGCTGGCTTACACCCTTCTTGCCTGCATGCTGGTATCAATGCTTGTCTGTGCGATTACCGGCGTACTGGTAGAAATCATCGCCTATCGCCGTCTGCGCAAGATGGGCTCGAATCGTCTGACAACTCTTATTTCTGCAATCGGTGTTTCTATTGTTATAAGTGAAACCGTTCGTATCTTTACAAGCTCGGCGCCGGCAAATAACCCGAGACTCCTCGACAAAATTTATCTCATCTCATATATGGGAACTGAAGTAAATATTGGATCAGTTCGAATTCCTATCTCTGCCTTTGAAGTCAGATTGGATACTTTGCTCGTAATTGTCTTCGCAGTTCTTCTGCTTATCGGTGTCGACAGATTTGTAAAGCACAGTCGACTTGGCAAAGGTATTCGCGCCGTTTCGATGTCTGAGCAAAACTCGCAACTCATGGGAGTCAATCTCAACAAGGTTGTATCCAGCACATTCTTTATCGCGGGCTTAATGACCGGAGCAGCGTCCTTCTTCTACATCACGGTCTATGAGAGCACCAAGTTCAACGTGGGCTTTGAGCTCGGATTAGCGGCCTTTACTGCAGCAGTACTTGGCGGAATTGGAAATATCCGCGGAGCATTCTTCGGCGGTATCGCACTAGGAATTCTAGAAATTTATGCAGCTACAGTTTTCGGTACACAATGGAAGGCGGTTACCGCCTTCGTGGTGCTCGTACTTGTTCTTCTCTTTAAGCCAAATGGACTCTTTGGTGAGTCACTACAGCAGGCGAGGGTATAAAGATGGCATTTAACTTACGCGATAAAGGTGCTGATCTCTGGGAGAGCTCTCCTAAGCCAGTCCGAGTGGCCATTGCTTCCTCGGTGATGATCTTTGCAATCTGCCTACCATTCATGGGTGGAACATTTCTGAATACCCCTATCAGTTCATACGAAGCCGTGCTTGTGTATCCAGTTGGTCTCTTTGTTCTGATGGCACTCGGTCTCAATATTGTGGTTGGTAAGAGTGGATTGCTTGACCTTGGCTATGTTGCCTTCTTCGCAATTGGCGCATACACAATGGCGATCCTCGGAACAACGACCTCTTTGAACTTCTGGCAGATCATGCCAATTGGTATCGGATTAGCGATGGTTTCTGGAGTAATCCTTGGTCTACCAACTCTTCGCTTACGCGGTGATTACTTAGCGATTGTGACCCTCGGTTT
>JAIXYD010000092.1 GCA_027490415.1 Streptomycetaceae bacterium | reverse complement strand
TTGGACGGACTCCAGCCGCTGGGTTTAGGAATGGTGACTAAAACGCTATTTGTTGCGCTCTTGTAGAGCGATCCTGGATATAAACGGGTGAGACGGAGCTGGCGCGATTCGGCAAGAATGAGTGGCGAGATTTTCAGGAATTTCCCAGTCGAGATAAGTTCGGTGATGCCAAGAGCCTTTGCTTGTGCGCGAAGTGCTGCGACTTTCAGAAGTGATTGCGCTTCTTCAGGCAGTGGACCGAAACGATCAACGAGTTCGGCTTCGATTGCATCAACATCTTCTTGCGCTGCAACATCTGCAAGACGGCGATAGAGATCAAGTCGCAAACGCTCACCGGGGACATACTCTGGATCGAGGTGTGCGTTAACTGGTAATTCAACTTTGCATTCGCGATTCTTTTCATCAGTCTCAATGATTCCTGCCTTGTAATCATGAACTGCTTCGCCGACCATTCGCATATAAAGATCGAAGCCGACATCTGCAATATGTCCTGACTGTTCACCGCCAAGCAAATTACCAGCGCCACGTATCTCTAGATCTTTAAGCGCTACTCGCATACCCGCACCCAAATCAGTATTTGTTGCGATTGTTTTAAGGCGATCAAGTGCTAGTTCAGAGAGTGGTTGATCGGCGGGGTATAAGAAATATGCGTATGCACGTTCTCGGCCACGACCCACGCGGCCACGCAGTTGATGAAGTTGGGAAAGTCCGAAATTATCGGCACGTTCAACAATTAATGTGTTGGCATTTGCAATATCTAATCCACTTTCAACAATAGTGGTACAGACAAGTACATCGAAGTCACGATTCCAGAACGCCAAGATCACATCTTCGAGCGCACCTTCACTCATTTGTCCATGCGCTACACGTATGCGTGCTTCAGGAACAAGCTCTTGAATTTTTGATGCAGCGCGATCAATTGACTCCACTCGATTATGTAGATAGAAAATCTGACCATCGCGTAATAGCTCACGATGTATTGCCGCTTTAATCTGAGCGTCATCTGCCGGACCGACATAGGTCAAGATCGGATGACGCTCTTCAGGAGGCGTTGTAATCGTAGACATTTCGCGGATGCCAGTAACAGCCATCTCAAGTGTGCGTGGAATAGGGGTTGCAGACATAGCCAACACATCAACTGTCGTGCGTAGTTTCTTGAGAGATTCTTTCTGCTCTACGCCAAAGCGCTGCTCTTCATCGACAATAACCAGGCCGAGATCTTTAAAGACCACATCATTTGAAAGCAAACGGTGGGTACCAATGATTACATCAGCGCTGCCATGGAGTGTTTCCTCCAAGATGGTCTTGGTCTCTTTTGCGGTGTTAAAGCGGGATAGTCCTACAACTTTGATTGGAAATCCTGCATAACGCTCTGCGAATGTTTTTGAGTGTTGTTGAACTAAAAGCGTTGTAGGAACTAAAACTGCTACTTGCTTTCCATCTTGCACCGCTTTAAATGCCGCGCGAATTGCAATCTCGGTCTTTCCATACCCCACATCTCCGCAGATGATGCGATCCATTGGGTACGGGCGCTCCATATCTTGCTTTACATCTTCAATGGTCGAAAGCTGATCTGGTGTTTCGATATATGAAAATGCATCTTCAAGTTCGCGTTGCCATGGCGTATCCGGTGAGAATGCAAAGCCAGGTGCACTTGTCCGCGCTGCATAAAGACGGATGAGTTCGCCAGCGATAGCTTTCACCGCCTTGCGAGCACGCCCCTTTGCTTTCTGCCATTCACCGCTTCCGATACGGTGAACTGTCGGTGCTTCACCACCGATGTATTTGCTGACTTGTTCGAGAGTATCTGTAGGAACAAAGATGCGATCACCGGGTTGTCCGCGCTTTGCAGATGCATATTCAATGACTAGATATTCGCGAGTGACTCCACCGACAGTACGAGAGACCATCTCGATGTAGCGGCCAATTCCGTGTTGCTCGTGTACAACGAAGTCGCCAGATTTTAATTCGAGCGGATCTACAGCTTGCTTACGCTTTGATGGCATCTTGGCGCTATCGCGGCCACTTGATTTACTCCCAGAAAGATCGCGCTCAGTGACAAAAAGAACTGAGTTTTCATCGGATGTAAATCCATAAGCAATCGCTGATCGGCAGAGATAGATCATTCCCTTGGTTGGCGTTGCATGGAGCGTTTCCAGTGTGTGCACGGGCAAATCTGCACTGCGAAATATGCCGGCGTAGCGTTCCATCATTCCGTGACCTGATGTTGAAAAAATAACGCTCTTGTTTTCACTTAGACCCTGGCGAAGTAATTCGATAGCTCGCTCACTATCACCGCGCATCGGTTCAATAGGGGTGAAATCTAGGAACGTTGCTTCAGTATCCAGATCACTTCCAAATGAATTGAGTGAGCGGATAGTCAATCCACATTTAAAGATGACCTCGTGAAGGGCCTCCCAATCAAGATATGTCGTTGCCTCAACGGGAAGGGGTGCATCACCGCCGAGAGATGCACTCGACCAGGCAGCCTGAAAGAACTCATCATTAGTTGCAATTAGATCAGCTCCGCGAGATTTGATCCGCTCATCATCAATAAAAATTACTTCACAGTCTTCCGGCATTCGTTCTGCAATTGTCTCTAGCTCGTCGACAAGC
>JAIXYD010000073.1 GCA_027490415.1 Streptomycetaceae bacterium | reverse complement strand
ATCAACATCGCCGGCTTCTGATGTACGCGCAGCAGGTGTAACCGTTTCAATCAACGGAGCAGAACTCTTCTTCTCGCCTCGACTCTTCTTGGCTGAAGCTAAAAGTGCACCGACCTTGCCGGTCACTGCGCGAAGTAACGCTAAAGGTTTTGCAGCACTAGATGAAGACTCTTTCTTTGCCTCACCTGGTGCGGCATCTGCTGGCTTTTCTTGAGCGGATGACATGCCAAGCATCAAACGAGATGTGCGCGAATCAGGTCGCCCTGTTCCACGCCATGTTGCAACTTCAATAACGCTACCTGCAGCCAAATTTCCAACAACAAGTTTTTGACCATCAGGAAGGTCAATAACTAGTGGCGAATCAGTATTTCCCATAGGCAAAGAAGTCACCTCTGGTGCAGGAGAAACCTGTGACTTTTTAGCCATAATTAACCAATCTCAAATCCGACATAGTCGGCTAGGTCGCGTGCACTAAGGCTATTTAAACGCGGTGCAACGGTGCGCGTAGCAGTGATATTTACACATGAGTGCGTTGCATCAATTGAGACTGTTCGGTTATTTGTGGTGCCAGTCCATGCAGCATTTGCAATGACTTTCTCGCAACGAATTTCATCTCCGCCGGTGTAAGCATAATTTGCACCAACTACAGAGCCCGAACCATACAAAGCTCCGGTTCCACGAACAGTAAGCCAGACTTTTAATGTGTAGGTATCACATAAATCAGCGAGTCCAGAGATGACAACTTGATTCATCGTAAATTGTCCACCAGCAAATGAGTGTTTGAGTTCAACTTCTACGTTGTCATCACATGCACCGATTCCAAGTGAACCGACTCCAAATCTTGTTCCGTTTCCACCACCGCCACCACCGGTTCCAGCAGGGCCTGTCGCACCGGTTGCACCTGTTGCTCCCGCAGCTCCTGGTTGTCCAGGACGTCCATTACAAATAAATGTTTCTGTACCGGTTGCATCAACAAGCTTTGAGCCACCAATCGGACAGTTTGCATCACCGACCTGTAAGGCAACTACGGCAACCGAGGCACCCGGTGCACCGGCAGGACCTTGCTCGCCTGCCGCACCTGCAACACCTGGTGCGCCATCAATTCCATCTTTTCCATCTTGACCGTTGAGGCCAACGAATCCATCTTTACCAGCCACACCTGCTGGTCCTGGAGGGCCTTGTGGTCCTACAAGTAGTGCAAGAACTTGGTTCAGGTCTCCAGAAGTTGCTGGCGCATTACCTAGGAAGAAGTTTTGAATGTTGTCGTTGTTCGTACCCGCTGCAAATGTTGCGCCAACACCGGTGAGGGCAAAGAGCATTGCAAAAACAAATCCGCGCTTGAGTAACTTCATGCGATTGCCTCCTCTTTTCTCTTACCAGCAACGTGTTCTGAAGATGCTACAAATACTGAGTAGACCCCATGAAGGAGTCCCGGTACCAATCCCAGAAGTATAAACGCTTGGGACTTAGCAATCACAGTCGTCGGCAAGAGCTGAATTAATGCGTAGATTCCAAAGGTTAATGCGCCGATCACAATTGCCTCGATGATGAGGCTTCGCTTGGCACTTTCAAGGCGAGCCATCGCTAGGCGCGGGAAGACTAGGAAGAGCAAGAAGTAAGGGGTTGCAATAACTAGGGTGCCAACAAAGGCGGCAAAGTATGACTGGGTCCAGATAAAAATAATTGCGAAGAGCGAGGCTGAGAGAGTCAAAGCCATTCCTGGTGAAACAACTCGTGCAAGATAAAGTCGCTCTTCCTTTAACGCTGACTCTTCACGTGAATTTACAAGCGCTCCTTCAACAATGTACTTAAGTGCAATAACAACGCCCACTGTTAGTGCTAATGGCCAACGAAGTAAAGAATCTGCGACTCGATTAATGACCAAAGAGTCTGTAAGAATTACGGAGATCACTACTGCTAGTGAGCCAAAAACTCCTGCAGCAATCGCAGAGATCGCACCACCAGCAGGTCGCGCAGAATCTGCATCAGAACCGAAGTCACGAGGCACTGTCAGATGCACCATTGATCCAATTAACGCAGGTAGGTACCACGCAAGTGTGAAAGTGGCTGCAATCAAGAGTGTGCGAAGGCTCGTTACATTGCCAAGTGCGACGTGTGTAAGTCCTAATCCGAATGCAAGTGAGATTCCACTTGTGGCATCAAGAGCGCCAATAATCGCGCAGATGAAGAGAAGATAAAGCGGACCGTTTGGAATTGCCGCATCGAATTGAATGGCGACTGCCGTGTAAACACCTAATGGGAATGAGAGCCAAGGAAGAGCTGACCAGAGGTGCTTATTAAGTTTGTGCAACGGCTCTCCATCGCGCAGTGCCAGATAGCGCAAGAACGAATCTCCAAATGAAGCTAGGCGCAAATCTCTAAAGCGATAGAGGAAATGTGTGCCTTCACTCTTTACATCTCGAGCAAAGATAAGACGTGAATATTTACGGCTGCGCACAACTGTGTAGAGCGCGGTAATAATTGCAAAGAGAATTGCAAGAAGTCTTAGATCTGTTGGGATCTCAGTGATCGTGTAAATCTCGCGCTGTTTTACTTGCACACCTGCAACAACCGAAACTTTTCCGTCGGTCCCGGTGGTCTCAATGCGATATGCGCCAGGAGTTAAATCCGTAGGCAGATCGATTGAAAAGACGTAAAAACCCTCAGAATTCTTCGTACTTGCCTTAAAGACAAGTGGCTTAGTGTTTTCGCCAACTAGCGCCATCTTCCATTCAGTTGAGCTACTTGGCCCACCCAAAACGATGGCCTGCTGCTTGCCGTTTTCCCAAGTCAAGAATGGGATATCTGCAGCCGATGCTGAAGGAGCCGCGATAAAGAGTGCGGCGAGCACTGTAAGAATGCGTAGTGACTTAATCATTTGGCACCCTGCGCAAGGTGTCGAGCAAGAACCACAGTCCTGCAATTAATGGAATCACAGTAAAGAGAACTTGCTTGGATAAGAGATT
>JAIXYD010000154.1 GCA_027490415.1 Streptomycetaceae bacterium | reverse complement strand
GCAAAGATTGCCGACTCCCGTGGATTGCTATCACTTTCTGCAATCACAATCGTTCTCTTTGATATCGCTATGTTCGCACTTGTTGTGTGGGCAGTTCTGGGCGCTTAAGCAGTGGTCGAGGTCGCAATAGTTGCTATTTACGCAGTGGTGGTAATCGTTATCGTCACGCGCTTTGATCGACCTTCAAAAAAGGGTCCAAGAATTACCGGACGTGGTGGAGATTTCGAGTAGAGATACTTTGAAGTTTTAAGGCGTTAACGGACCCAACAGATATTGAGTTAATCTCAGAGCGGGTCTGCTTTGGCCTTCGTGTTGGGCTTTATACGCATTAGTGCCATCAATTCCACAGAGGAATGTAATTGCCGCCGCACCACCTGGATGAGCTGAAATCCATGGAGTTAAGTCATAAACGCTGCCACTAATTGCGGTCCAGCACTTTGTTCGCGAATTAGCTTTCTTAACATCTGTCATTGTGTAACCAGCTGGTGTTGCTGTTGCGGTCGCAGTTGGAGTCGGTGATGGCGTTGCTGATGGAGTTGGAGTCGCAGATGCTGCGGGCGCTGCAGGCGCAGCAGATGTTGCAGGTGACGCAGGTCGTGCTCCTCGAATCACTTCACCAGGTACTTCGCGTTCTCCGACAGCAATTGTTACCGCTGATTTTGCTCTCGCAGTAAGAGTAAAACTGTAAGTGCCCGCCTCTGCTGTCGCGCTGTACCGAGAGAGATAGAGATAGTTGGTTTTTCCGTAAGGCTCATAAAACTTGGTTCGCTCGGTGAATCTGAGTGTGACCGACTTTCCTGACGGTGATGTCACAATCAATTGAGGCAGAAGACTGTTCTTCAAAACATTTTCAGGTTTTTTATCAACAATTAGGTATTGAACCGCCAGCGCATCTCCGGTTTTGAAATCTGCTCTAAATGCTTTCTTCTCTCCTGCTTTTTTAAAGGATGCACGAACTGCAAAGGAGACTGTTCCATCCACCAACAGCGGTCCACGGGCAGCGGTGGTATCAGTATCAAGAAGCAGAACAGGTTGATGTGCCTGCGCCGACGCGGTTCCAACGAAGGCGAGCAGAAGAAGAATCACTAAGGCGCGTTTCATAGCCTTAGGATATTTCTAGCGGGTTGAGTTGTCGCTTTGAAATTACCGCAAGAAAACTAAACTCTTTTCTTACTCAACCAAGTCTTGTAGATGCCAAATATCAAGAGGTACGTAGGGAATGCAATGAGGATAACCTCACTGACGATGTTGCTCTGCACCCCAGTCACCTTTGAGTAAGTCCATGAGAGATAAGTCAGGTTGCCTAGATAGATCATTCCAAAAGGCAGAGTGATGCGACGAAGCTGATCCACTCGAACGATATGTGGGACTTTAAAGTAGGTCAGTTGAGACATTCCAAGCACCAAGGTAAAGATTGCAACCTCAGTTGGAGTGAGATCAAAGACTAAGAAGGTCGGAACAGCGAGATTCCAGACTGCAGGAAAACCATTAAACCAATGATCGTCAGTTTCGATGTCAGAACGAGCAAACCACAACGCTGAGGTTAAGAAAATAAATCCTGCAATCAGCGCTTCGTACTTTTCAGGAAGCATTGCGAAATTAAGCATGAATGCAACTGGAACAACAACGCACGTTACGTAATCCACAACGAGATCAAGAATCTGGCCGTCTATCAGTGGTGCGTGGATCTCTACATCTAAGCCTCGGGCGATAGGACCATCAAGACCGTCAAGAATTTGAGATGCGATTAACCACAGAAGTGCGATACGCACTTCACCATCTACAACTCCCTGCAGAGCAAGCATTCCAATAACGGCGCCACTTGCAGTCAAAACATGGAGTGCATATCCGGCGCGACGAGCAGCGTTAGGAGTCAGGTTAGCCATTGTTCTCAAAGTCCTTCATATTCACGACATACTCCGCAACATCCCAATTGTCATATGGATTTCCGTTAGGCAGTAAAACGCCATCTCGAGTATTCACATTGAGATATCTAAGTACGCGCTTACCTTCAATCACTTCGACTCCGCTGAGGTAGATATCAACTTGTTCTTCAACTCTTGTGCCCTCTGCACAATTTGGTTCGCAGATTTTCTCTGAATACGTACCAGTACCTTGTGCTCCGTTATATCCCCAGCTTTTCCATTTGATGTCGTAGACAACAACGCCTGCATCAGCGCAAAACTTGGTTAACTGTTCGGGGCGCTGATCGAGGTATTCGCAGTCATAGGTATAAATGTCACGGGCGTAAGACTTGCCGAATGCGAGAACCGAGCCAGCCGTCAGGGCGATGATGATCAACCCTGCGATGAGACCGCTTCTCTTCATGGAGACATCGTACTTGCGGCATGGGGTGAATTACAGGTTACAAAATTAAGAGTTAAGTATGCTCAAACGCTCATTAAGACCTGAATATGAAGGCTCGCGCGCCATAATTTTTTCCAGATCCTTCTTTGCCATCGCGACTTTGCCCATACGCTCATAGGTAAAGGAGCGCTCCCAAAGACCACGATTGAGAATTCCTTCTGAACGGGTTCGCTTTGCGATAGCCTGCTTGAGACATTCAAGAGATGCGTCAAAGAATCCTTTTTCGCGGAATGCGATGCCGCGCAAAACTAAGAGCATCGCAGTGGCATCATCTTCATTCTCAATATCTTCTGTTGTTGCGATTGCATCATCAAATTTAAGCAGCGCGATTTCTAGATCAGCGACAGAGATTGCAGTCATTTGATCAGAATCAATCTCTTCTACAACTTCTAGCGCTTTTGCGTAATTTCCCTGCACCTGAAGAATTTCGGCGTAAATCAATCCCAGGGCTTTTAGGTTGTAGCGCTCGTTAGCAAAAATACCCGGTGTGATCATGACTCCAGGGGTAATGCCAGCAAAATATTTCTGAACTAGTGGTTGAGCAAAAAGTGCTTCTCGTTGTGGCCAGAGCTGATCTGCGAGAACGAAAGATTCCTTCTGTAACGCTTCATTGGTACTGCCATGCAGCACTTGAATGGCTTGCATTGCCAGTGAAAGTTCGGGATGTGCTTGTGCGACTGCTCGTGTTTTTTCAAAGACGACTGCTGGTGGATTCGCTTCTTGATCTCCATAGATATCGTAGAAAAGTGCGCTGAGCGCTTTCTCTTCCTTGCTAGAGAAGAAGTGTGATTTTGCTGGTTCGCGTCGCTCGGTAACCGGAGCATCGAGTGCTTGTGCTGATGGAACGAATACATCCTCAACATAGACCTCGTCATCAACGATGGT
>JAIXYD010000118.1 GCA_027490415.1 Streptomycetaceae bacterium | reverse complement strand
TCAGAT
This sequence comes from Streptomycetaceae bacterium, assembly GCA_027490415.1. Taxonomy (GTDB): domain Bacteria; phylum Actinomycetota; class Actinomycetes; order Nanopelagicales; family Nanopelagicaceae; genus Planktophila. The sequence goes on along the minus strand of JAIXYD010000118.1, from coordinate 15,167 downwards.
GGAATGACGATGGTCTTAGCTACCCATGAGATGGGCTTTGCAACCCAAGTTGCGGATCAAGTCTGTTTCCTCGAATCAGGTTTGATTCTCGAACGTGGCACTCCTGAACAAGTGCTCAAGGCCCCAAGCCATCAGAAGACTAAAGAATTCCTTAAACGGGTTCACGAGGCAGGCCGTCTTTAATGACAAATATCGTCGCCCCATCGATTTTTGCTGCTGACCCTGCAGCACATGTATTCGATGGGCGCCTCTATCTTTACGTTTCCTACGATGAGCCATTTACAAATACTCATGATTCGATGGCCTGTTATCACGCGCTATCTACAGATGATCTAGTTAATTGGATTGATCACGGACGCATACTTCATCTAGAGAATGTTCCATGGGCAATCAGCCATATGTGGGCAATCGATGCCAATAAATGGAAAGGCAAGTACTACCTCACCTTCTGTGCATTTGATGAAAAAACATCAACCTTTCGAACCGGACTTGCAATTAGCGATCGACCAGAAGGACCATTTACAGATCTTGGTCCTGTCGAAGGTGTTGATTGGGGACAAGATCCTTCTTTTTACGTGGAAGGGGATCGCGCATTTCTCATTTGGGGAGGACGCGGCCAGATACTTATTGCAGAATTCAATGATGATCTCCGTTCGATCAAGCGCGAAACGATTCGTAATCTTTCCGAAGATATTGCAGGGTATGAAGGGCCGTTTCTTCACAAGTATCGCGATGATTATTACTTGACGTATCCGGCACTTGATAACAATAAGTGGCCACAACGCATGTCATATGCGACAGCTAAAGATCCGCTTGGCCCGTACACATATCGTGGAATCTTCATTCCAGAGTATGAAGGAAATAGTGGAACGATCCACGGATCTGTTGTTGAATTTCAAGGCAAGTGGCTCGCCTTCTATCACAGCGCTTGGGTCAGCGGATTAGCAACTTCTCGATCACTGATGATGAGTGAGATTACATATACAGAGGATGGCTCGATCACTCCAATTCAGCTAGATAAGAAAGTCGACGGAGTGATTACAATAAATTCACGTCAAATACTTGATGTATCTGTGGCACCAAAAGCAGGCGGCCGCTTGTTTGGTGTAGAAGTATCAACCGATGGCAGTGATTTCACGGGTGCTGGGTTTGTTACCGGACTGACGCGACAAGAATTCGGTGTCAGCGTACTTTCACAAATTGGCTTACCAGGAAAGTATGAAATTGCTCTGCGGTATCGAGGAACCAATAAGCCTTGGAATGGTCGCGTTGTTGCTGGCAAGCATCTCTTCTACGACGGAAATCAGAATCAAGATTACGATCAATACATCAACCGCGGGACAATTTTTCCTCCTACAGATGGTCACTGGAGAGAGCTCGTAATTGGTGAAGTCGATCTGCCATCGGGCGACCATCAAATACGCATCTCAGCCAGCCACACCCTCGACTCGGGAGTTTCAGGTATTGAGATTGACTACATAAGTGTTCGGCAGATTGGTTAGGCTTTGGAGTATGAGCGCGATCAATGAAGATGAACTTAAGGCACGACTAGATCCGTTGTCGTATGAAGTTCTACGCAACGGTGCAACCGAGCGACCTTTCACAGGTGAATACACCGATACAGATAAAGTCGGAAGTTATCGCTGCAAGGCGTGTAACGCTGAATTGTTTAAAAGCGAAACGAAATTTCATTCTGGATGTGGGTGGCCATCTTTCTATGCACCTACAGCAGATGATGCAGTGGTGCTCATCGAAGATCGTTCACTAGCTCCGCGTATTCGCACAGAAGTTCGTTGCGCCAACTGTGATTCTCATTTGGGCCACGTCTTTGAGGGCGAAGGCTATGAAGTACCAACAGATCAACGATGGTGCATTAATTCAGTGGCGCTTATTCTTGAGGAGAAATAGAACTCGCAAGTCTTTCGTATTCCACTTTTATACAAAGATCCATGGCAACATCTAGTCCTGCCGCCACTGCGCGTTGTGCACTTTCTTCATCACGTAGCCCCAATTGAATCCAAACTGACTGCGCTCCGATTTCGATAGCCTCATCAACTACGGCAGGAATGTCACTCACTTTGCGAAAAACATCGACCATATCTATCTTGACTGGGATATCTGCAAGGCTGGCATAACAAGGGTGATCAAGAACAGTGGTAAGTGTCGGATTAACAAAGTAAAGCTCGAAATGTGAATTCTTGAGTAACCAGCGACTCACGCCGTTACTTGGGCGATCTTCTTTATCTGAAATTCCGACAACGGCCACACGCTTGGTCTTAGATAGAAGCTCTGCCAATTGGCTATCGCTAGTGATAACTTTGCTCATCAGATAATCGTAGCCCTCTTTATCACGAGGAAGATGTCAGGAGACAATCAATCCATGAAAGCGATACAGATTACCGAATTCGGTGGCCCAGAAAAGATGGCTTTGATAGATATCGCTGATCCGATTCCTGGCGATGGCGAAGTTCTCCTTGATGTCTTGAAGATCGGAATTAATTACGCAGATACCCATCAGGTTGAGAATAGCTATCTCTCAGCACAAACCCTTCCGCTTATTCCAGGAATTGAAGTCGTTGGTAGAACTCCAGACGGTCAACGGGTTTTGGCTTTAGTTTCATCTGGTGGTTATGCAGAAAAAGCAACAGCAAATAAAGGTGCAATGATCCCGATTCCGGATGCCGTTAGCGACGAAGATGCACTTTGTATGTTGGTGCAGGGTTCAACTGCATGGCATGTTTTGAAAACTATGGCACACCAAAAGCCAGGGGAGAGCGTTGTTGTTCACGCAGCTGCAGGAGGCGTGGGAGTCATTGCAATCCAGCTCGCAAAGTTATGGGGAGCAAAAGTTATTGCCGTCGCTTCGTCACAAGAAAAACGAGATCTAGCAATTTCACTCGGAGCAGATGTTTCAGTTGATGCCAATGAGCCAGATTTGAAAGCAGCAATCATTGCGGCTAATGGCGGCAAGAAGGTAGATATCGTTCTTGAAATGGTTGGCGGACCAACTTTTGATAGAAGCCTTGATTCACTTGCTCACTTCGGTCGCTTAATTACATATGGCATGGCATCTCGAGTTGCTCCAACATCTGTCGCACCCGGTGCTTTAATGGCAGGAAGCAAATCTGTCAGTGGTTTTTGGTTGGCACATTGCTTTGCCAAGAAAGAGTTGTTTCATGATGTTATTGCAGAGCTATTTGCGATGATTGCTGCTGGGACTTTACGTCCTGTTATCGGTGAACGCTTTGGATTGAGCGAAGCCGTTCAGGCTCATATGCAGATGCGATCACGTGGATCCACCGGCAAAATTACGCTTGATCCTCAGGGTTAATCGCCTGCGATTTTCTCCTTTTGCACCCTTCGCGTACACTCACACCTCTACCAACTGCCCCCCTAGCTCAGTCGGTAGAGCGTTTCCATGGTAAGGAAAAGGTCACCGGTTCGATTCCGGTGGGGGGCTCGCAGTACTACAACTACATATCTAGATTTGGCGGGGTAGCTCAGCTTGGTAGAGCAAGCGGCTCATAATCGCTGTGTCGTGGGTTCAAATCCCGCCTCCGCTACCAATCTTTACGCACCAATTTCGTCCAAATGGGATGCTGTGGGTAACCTATGCACCTCACGTAAGAGCTAAGAACCGATGTAGAAGGAGATTTACCATGGCAAGCAAGAGTGCGGACGTCCGTCCAAAGATCACCATGGCATGCGTTGATTGCAAAGAGCGCAACTACATCACAAAGAAGAACCGCCGCAACGATCCAGACCGCATGGAACTCAAGAAGTTCTGTCCTCGTTGCAAGTCTTCAACACTTCACCGCGAAACCCGCTAATGCTCAATCCCGATTCAGTCGGGCGCACCTTTGAAGGTGCGGATTCAATTACGGTCACTCAATCTGAAATAGATTCCTTCTGCGCTGTCATTGGTGAGACAGATACAACCGTTGCGCCACCCACTTTCTCAATTCGAATCAGTCTCGAGCAATCACAGTCGATCTTGTCAGATCCATCAATTGGTCTTGATTGGACTCGTGTCGTACATGGTGATCAGAAATTTGAAATTTTTTCCCCAATCAAAGGCGGGGATTCTTTCTCCTGCTCTTCGACGATTGAAAGCTATCGAGTTGCGGCAGGAAATGAAATTGTCACCGTCAGATCAGATCTCAAGACTGGATCTGAGATTGCTCTCTCTTCTTGGTCAACCCTGGTTGTGCGCGCATGATCGAAGTCGGAGCAACTATTCCTGAGCGCGTATTCACTATTAATCGTGAATTACTTAAGGCATATGCAGATGCGAGCGGGGATCAAAATCCTATCCACCAGAACGAAGAGTTTGCGATCTCTGTTGGTCTACCTAACGTAATTGCTCATGGAATGTTGACGATGGCATTGGTTGGCAAATTTGTTACAGATTGGGCAGGCGGTTCAAGCAAAGTGACTCACTTTGGCGCTCGCTTTATAAAGCCGGTAATTGTGCCTGCCAACACCGATGTAGATCTCACGGTCACAGCAACAATCAGCGCGATAGAGGATAAATCAATCACATTAGATTTGACTGCAACATCAGCAGGGATCAAAGTATTAGGAATGGCTAAGGCGACAGTCCTGCGATGAGCGCACCAGATCACATCATTGCACTTGCGCAAGAGCGCTTAGTCGCGCGTGCAGCCAAGGATTGGTCACGTTCTGATCAATTACGTGACGAGATTGCAGCTGCAGGCTTTGAAGTCGTCGATGTTGCCGGTGGTTTTGAATTGCGCGAACGTGAAAGATATACCGTTTTCTCATCTCCGCGCGATATTCGCCCAATCATCATCGGTTCGTCAGAGATAGCCATTGCAATAATTGTCGACGGTTTTACTGATGATTGTGTCGATACGATCAAAACTATTAAGGCACATTGCAGCACACCAATTGTGCTCTTGGTCCTAGGGGATCCGGGTGCCCTCGTTGATCAACTAGATCATCGCACTAAAATTGTTGGCCTAAGCGAGTCTTTTGGATGGGGTGAATGTGCGAATGCACTTCTAAAGAATATCGCTGCTCGTTTTGTTGTGATTATGGATCCATCGACACGATTTACTGGAGATGCGATTACACCTGTACTAGAAGTTCTTGCCCAAGGTAAATACATCGCTGCTGGTTGGCGCGGTGGCTTGATCAATCTCGATGATCAATGGCGCAGTGTTGACGATAAAGGTGTGGGCGATGTCGACGTGCTCTTTAGTTACTTTCTTGCCGTTGATCGCGAAGGCGCAATAACGGCTGAAGGATTTAGTAATCGAGCGGTGTATTACAGAAACGCTGATATCGAATTTTCTCTTCGCCTCAAGCATGCAGGTGGGCAGTTATTGCAGATGGATTTACCGCTTGAGCAAGCTCGGCATCATGGTTACTACGATACGGATCCCGAGTATCGAGAAGTTCAGTCAAAGAAGAATTACGATCGAATTCTCGAACGTTTCAGAGACAAAGAAGCAATTCTCTCGCCGCGCAGGTAGCCTTAAGCCATGACAGATCTACGCGATTACACATCCCTTCGCGTAGGAGGTCCTGCAACAAAGTTTGTTGAAGTACATACCGAAACCGAAATAATCAAGGCACTCGATGATGCCGGTGATTCTCCCGTCTTGATTCTCGGTGGCGGCACCAATGTGCTCATCTCAGATGCGGGCTTTGCTGGCACGGTAATTCATATTGTGAATAGCGCACTTGTTTCGGAAGTGGATGCGTGTAGCGGAGCAACTCTGACAATCGGCGCTGGAGAGAATTGGGATGATTTTGTAGCCCTCACTATCGAACGCGGCTTCGCAGGATTGGAAACTCTGAGCGGAATTCCAGGCACCGTTGGCGCTGCACCTATTCAAAACATTGGTGCATATGGCCACGAAGTTTCAGAATTTATCACCCGAGTGCGCACCTATGATCGTCAGAAAAAAGAACTGAAGACATTTACGAATAGTGAATGTGAGTTTTCATATCGAAACTCTCACTTCAAGGCTCATCCTGGACGATATGTAGTCCTAGAAGTTCAGTTCCAAATTCGAATTGGTCAAGAAAGTGATCCGATTACATACCTCGAGCTCGCAAGAAAACTAGGTGTGGAACTAGGCGATAGAGCACCTGTGGTTGAAACCCGTGAGGCAGTACTACAACTTCGTGCAAGTAAAGGAATGCTCTTATCTCCAGATGATCCTGATTCATGGTCTGCTGGATCTTTCTTTACTAATCCGATAATTTCTCAGCAAGCTGCAGATGCACTTCCTGATGCTGCTCCAAAGTGGCCGCTTATTGATGGGCGAGTAAAGATCTCCGCCGCCTGGTTAATCGAAAATGCAGGAATGCATAAAGGTGACGAAATTGGTGGTGCTCGAGTTTCGACAAAGCATGTCTTGGCGTTGACTAATGCTGGCGATGCGACGGCTTCAGATATTGCAGAACTGGCTAAGCGTGCCCGCGATCAAGTTAAAGAAAAGTTCGGAATTACCCTCGAAGCAGAGGTAAATCTTGTTGGGGTCGAGATTTAACCTTCTGTAAGAAGTTTTCTAATGCGGCCGATTCCTTCGACGATATCTTCATCGCTTGTCGCATAAGAAAAACGTAGATATCCAGATGGTCCAAAAGCTTCGCCAGGAACTGCGGCAACCTCAACTTCTTCAAGAATGAGCGTTGCGAGCTCTGCCGATGTCTGTGGAGTTTTCCCACGAATAGTTTTGCCAAGTACACCTTTAACTGAAGGATAAACATAGAAAGCGCCTTGCGGAACAGGGCAGATGAAACCTGGAATCTCATTCAGTAGATCAACAATGAGTTTGCGGCGGCGATTAAAGGCAACACCCATTTCATGAACGGCAGTGAGATCTCCAGTAAGGGCCGCAATTGCTGCACGTTGAGAAACGTTAGAAACATTTGAGCTTAAGTGAGATTGCAGATTTGTTGCAGCTTTGATGACATCCTTTGGACCGATCATCCAACCTACTCGCCAACCTGTCATCGCATACGTTTTTGCGACGCCGTTGATAATTATGCAGGTATCAGCCAATGCTGGAACGAGTACTGGAAGTGAAGGCGCAGTCGCACCGTCGTAGAGAAGGTGCTCATAAATCTCATCAGCGATAATCCAAATATTGTTTGCAACCGCCCACTCGGCAATCGCCTTAGCTTGCTCAGGTGTGTAGACAGATCCCGTTGGATTTGATGGCGAGCAAAAGAGCAGAGCTTTTGTCTTTGGTGTTCGCGCCGCCTCAAGTTGTTCCACAGTTACCAAATAGTTCTGAGTTTCATCTGCGAAAATTTCAACTGTAACGCCACCAGCAAGTTGGATACATTCTGGATATGTAGTCCAGTAAGGAGAAGGAAGTAAAACTTCATCGCCTGGATCAATAATGGTTGCAAATGCTTGATAGACCGCTTGCTTTCCACCGTTTGTAACGAGTACTTGATCAACTGTGATCTCGTAATTGGAATCGCGCTTAGTCTTATCAACAATCGCCTGACGCATCTCAGGCAAACCTGCTGCCGGTGTGTAGCGATGATTTGCAACAACCTTTGTGGCAGCCGCTGCTGCCTCAACAACGTATGCCGGAGTTGGAAAGTCTGGTTCGCCAGCGCCGAAACCGATAACTGGACGACCAGCAGCTTTTAAAGCCTTCGCCTTTGCATCTACTGCGAGGGTGGCTGATTCTGCGATTGCTGCGATTCGGGCTGCGACTCTGCTCATGGGGCTAAGTCTGCCGTATTGCCGCCCGTGCGCACGCTCAGTTTTACTCATGGCCATCCCTGCCCCTACACTTCGACGCTCACGACAAATTAGGTCTGCCTTGGCATGCCTACTCGTCGCGAAGGGCAGTAGCTCAATTGGCTAGAGTTGCCGTCTCCAAAGCGGCCGGTTGGGGGTTCGAGTCCCTCCTGCCCTGCAAGTGTTTTTAGTAGAAGTAGTGAAGAAGTATTAGAGAGATTAGAGAGAAAGGAAGAACGATGTCAGAGTCAGTTGAATCGACCGAGCAGAAGCTTGGCCTCTTCGCACGCATTGGACTTTTCTATCGCCAAATACTCTCAGAGCTCAAGAAAGTTGTCTGGCCTACACGCAAGCAACTTTCAACGTACACAGCTGTTGTTCTTGTATTCGTTTTATTCATCATTGCAGTCGTCTCCCTACTCGACTTGGTACTTACCAAGATCGTTTTCTGGGTATTCGGGTAGCGGTAATTAGGTAAAGGTTGGAAGAGATCACAATGAGCGAAGATGTAAAGCCAGACGCATTCGAAGCAGCGCTCGCTGCCAACGCGGATGAGCTTGCCCAGCCTGTAATCGAAACTTCTGTAGAAGAGGTTGTCGAGACTGTTGCTGTCGACTCTTCATCTGTCGATGATCTCGCGCTCGCAAGCGATGAAGATGGCGATATCGAATCTGATGAGAACGATCCAAATGCAGAATTCCGCCGCACCCTTCGTGCAGCAATTGGTGACTGGTATGTCATCCACTCTTACGCCGGCTACGAAAAGAAGGTTAAGGGCAACCTCGTCAACCGTATTCAGTCACTGAATATGGAAGATTACATTTTCCAGATTGAAGTTCCAGAAGAAGAGATCACAGAGATTAAGAATGGCCAGCGCAAGCAGGTAAAGCGCAACATTTATCCTGGATATGTTCTTGTTCGCATGGAACTCACCGATGAGTCCTGGTCTGCAGTTCGTAACACACCAGGTGTGACAGGTTTTGTTGGCAATGCTCACCACCCAAGTCCATTAAGCATGGATGAAGTTGAGAAGATTCTTGCTCCACGCCCAGTGAAGAAGTCCGATAAGCCAGATATCAAGGTTGTTGATTTCGAAGTTGGAGAATCAGTAACTGTGATGGATGGTCCATTTGCGACTCTTCCTGCATCGATCTCAGAGATCATGCCAGAGCAGGCAAAGCTCAAGGTTCTCGTATCCATCTTCGGACGCGAAACCCCTGTAGAACTTTCATTTAACCAAGTACAGAAGATCTAATACAGATTTAACAGATAAGAAAAAGGAAAAGGTAGAAAAAATGGCACCAAAGAAGAAGGTAACTGGATTCATCAAGTTGCAGATCCAAGCAGGAGCGGCAACACCAGCTCCTCCAGTAGGTCCTGCCCTTGGTCAGCATGGTGTCAACATCATGGAATTCGTCAAGGCATATAACGCTGCGACTGAAAGCCAAAAGGGACAGATCATCCCAGTAGAGATCACTGTCTACGAAGATCGTTCATTCGATTTCATCACCAAGACACCTCCAGCATCACGCCTTATCTTGAAGGCAGCTGGCGTCGAAAAGGGATCAGCGATTCCTCATAAGACTAAGGTTGCAAATATCACCATGGCTCAGGTCAAGGAGATCGCAACAACAAAGATGGCAGATCTCAATGCAAATGACATTGAGGCAGCAGCGAAGATCATCGCGGGTACAGCTCGCTCAATGGGAATCACTGTCTCTGCATAACAATTAAGTTTCTCAGAACCAAATTGGTTTTGAGATGTGGGAGAACCTCGCTGGTTCGCTAACCACAACCACTACATCAACTCGTACGAGTTGGCGAAAGAGGATGAAATGAAGCGCTCTAAGAAATACATCGCGGCAGCTGAAAAGGTAAAAGCAGATCACCTTTACACACCGCTTGAGGCAGTAACACTTGCTAAAGAGACATCAGTAACTAAGTACGACTCAACTGTTGAAGTTGCACTCGTTCTTGGCGTCGATCCAAAGAAGGCCGACCAGGCAATTCGCGGAACAGTAAACCTTCCACACGGAACCGGTAAGACTGCACGCGTCCTTGTATTTGCAAACGGTGAGCGTGCTGAAGAAGCTCGTGCAGCTGGTGCAGATATCGTCGGTGGAGATGAATTGATCGACGAAGTTTCAAAGGGTCGTTTGGACTTTGATGCAGTTGTCGCAACACCAGATTTGATGGCCAAGGTTGGTCGTCTCGGTAAAGTTCTTGGAACACGTGGCTTGATGCCAAACCCAAAGACAGGCACAGTGACAACAGATGTCACAAAGGCTGTTAAGGACATCAAGGGTGGAAAAATTGAATTCCGCGTTGATAAGAACTCAAACCTTCACTACATCATCGGCAAGGTTTCATTTACTGCCGAGCAGCTTGCGGATAACTACGCAGCAGCAATGGATGAAGTACTTCGTGCAAAGCCAAACTCTTCAAAGGGTCGCTATGTTCAGAAGGCTGTTGTCTCAACTTCGATGGGGCCTGGAATCGCTGTCGATCCCAACCTCGTTCGTGAGCCTTCAGCAAACTAATTTCTTCAAGCAATACCCGGCTATCTTGAGACTTGCTCGTTAAAGTCTCAGCGATTAGCCGGGTATTGCTTTCCCTCCACTGAGAGCTAGTTTTTTATGCGCACGCAAAGGGGGATTTGACCCAAAAAGCGGGGAAGCCTTAAGGTTGCCCCATAACCAAAGACCGCAGGTCGTCTCTCGCAAGAGATTCGATAATTGAGGAATCTCAGCCCGCGTAGGTGTTCACGTTAATCCGTGCGCTCTTACGCGTCACGGATTTTTTCTTTTATATCCCAAGGTCACAATGCAAAAGGAAAGGTGAACCGAATGGCTCGCCCAGATAAAGAAGCATCAGTTGCAGAACTGACGGAAGACTTCCGTACAGCCAATGCGACATACCTCACCGAATATCGCGGTCTCACCGTGACTTCGATGAAGCAGTTGCGTCGTTCACTTGGTGCTGACACCAAGTACGCAGTTGTAAAGAACACCCTCACAAAGATTGCAGCAAAGGGCGCTGGCGTTGAGATCTCTGATGATCTTCTCACGGGTCCATCTGCTCTTGCTTTCGTCAAGGGAGATCCAATTGATGCAGCTCGTAACCTCAAGAACTTCCAGAAGGAGAACCCACTTCTTGTTATCAAGGGTGGAATCTACGAAGGAAAGCTTGTAACAACAGCTGAAATCATGAAGCTTGCAGATCTCGAATCTCGCGAGGTTCTCTTGGCAAAGCTTGCTGGTGCAATGAAGGGATCGCTTGCTAAGGCAGCGCGAGTCTTCGATGCACTTCGCATCAAGATGGAGGCAGTGTCCGAGCCATCAAGCAATAGTGCTGTGTCCGAGGTTCCAGCTCAGGCTGTGACTGAAGAAGTTGTGGCTGAAGCCCCAGCAGCAGCAACACCAGAAGAAACACCAGAAGTTGTCGCTGAAGTTGCTGCAGAAGCAACAGATGCAGCAGAAACTCCAGCGGAATAAGAAAAGGAAAATAGAAAAATGGCAAAGCTCTCACAAGCAGATTTGATGTCACAGTTCAAGGAAATGTCACTTGTTGAACTCTCAGAGTTCGTTAAGGCATTCGAAGAAGAATTCGATGTCACAGCAGCAGCTCCAGTAGCAGTTGCAGCAGCAGGTGGCGCAGCAGCAGGTGGCGCAGCAGATTCAGGTCAGGATGAGTTCACACTTATCCTCGAAGATTCAGGCTCACAGAAGATTGCTGTTATCAAGGAAGTTCGCAATATCAATTCAAGCCTCGGCTTGAAGGAAGCGAAGGATCTTGTAGATGCAACTCCTGCAACCTTGATCGAAAAGGGCAAGAAGGAAGATGTAGACAAGGCAAAGGCAGCTCTCGAAGCAGCTGGCGCGAAGGTCACAGTCAAGTAATTTCTTCAGGGCGAACCCCAGAGGGTCCGGCTGCGAAATCCCCAAGAAGGATTTCTCCGCTCGAACCCACTGGGGTTTTCTCATTCCAGGGGTAACTCAAATCTGAAACCTTCACAGGTGGGGGAGGAAACTCATGACAAGGTGGGGATTTAGGGGTATAAGACCCCGGTTGGACAGGGTCGGGGGGTGGGAGATATCCTGACCCTTCGCAGAAATCTTCTATGGTCAGGGCATATAGCGGCTGAGACCTAATAGTTGTGCGTCCTACGGGTTTGTGTAACAACAAACTAAAAATCTTTGTCTGAAAGGACATCTCTTGGCCGCGAAGAAAAACTCAGTAGCTCCACGTCGTATCTCATTCGCCAAGATTCGCGAACCGCTTGAAGTTCCTAACCTCCTTGCTCTCCAAGTTGAGAGTGTTGATTGGTTGTTGGGTAACGAAGCATGGCGCGCGCGTCTAGCTGAAACCACAAATACAAACCGTGGTGAGCTCCCATCAAAGTCAGGTCTCGAAGAAATCTTTGAAGAGATTTCACCAATCGAAGACTTCCAAGGTTCAATGTCGCTCTCATTCCGCGACCACCGTTTTGAGCCACCTAAGTATTCAATCGAAGAGTGCAAAGAGCGCGACATGACTTACGCGCAGCCACTCTTCGTTACCGCTGAATTTACAAATAACGAGACTGGTGAAATCAAGTCACAGACAGTTTTCATGGGTGATTTCCCTGTGATGACACCTCGTGGAACATTTGTTATCAACGGAACAGAGCGCGTAGTTGTTTCACAGCTTGTTCGCTCACCTGGTGTTTACTTCGAACGCACAATCGAGAAGACATCAGATAAAGATATTTTCTCTTCAAAGATCATCCCAAGCCGCGGCGCTTGGTTGGAATTTGAAGTCGATAAGAAAGATTTCGTTGGCGTTCGTATCGATCGCAAGCGTAAGCAGTCAGTAACAGTTTTCCTCAAGGCTCTCGGTTGGACTGAAGAGCAGATTCTTGAAGAGTTCGGCGATTTCGATTCAATGCGCCAAACACTTGAGAAGGACACTGTTAAGACACAAGATGAAGCGCTACTAGATATCTATCGCAAGCTTCGTCCTGGTGAGCCTCCAACAAAGGAAGCTGCACAGAATTTGATCGAAAACCTTTACTTCAACGCAAAGCGTTATGACTTGGCCAAGGTCGGACGCTTTAAGGTGAATAAGAAGCTCGGTCTTGAACTAGAACTTTCACAGAGCATGCTCACCATCTCTGACATCGTCGCAACACTTCGCTACCTCGTAGCGTTGCACCGCGGTGATCTCACAATGGATTACGGCCGTGAAGTTCGCGTTGAAAAGGACGATATCGATCACTTCGGTAACCGTCGTCTTCGCACAGTGGGTGAATTGATTCAGAACCAGGTTCGAATCGGTCTCTCACGTATGGAGCGCGTCGTTCGCGAGCGTATGACAACACAAGATGTTGAGGCGATTACACCTCAAACACTGATCAACATCCGTCCAGTTGTTGCATCAATCAAGGAGTTCTTCGGAACTTCTCAGTTGTCACAGTTCATGGATCAGACAAACCCATTGTCAGGACTCACACACAAGCGTCGTCTTTCAGCGCTCGGACCTGGTGGTCTCTCACGTGACCGCGCAGGCTTTGAAGTTCGTGACGTTCACCCATCTCACTACGGACGTATGTGTCCAATCGAAACTCCTGAAGGACCAAACATTGGTCTTATCGGTTCGCTTGCAACATACGGTCGCGTAACTGCATTTGGTTTTATCGAGACTCCATACCGCAAGGTTGTTAAGGGTCGCGTTACAGATCAGGTTGATTACCTCACCGCTGATGAAGAAGATGAGCACATCATTGCTCAGGCAAATGCGCCTTTGACAGATGACAACCACTTCGCAGAAGCACGTGTACTTGTTCGTCGTCGTGGTGGAGAAGTTGAATACATCATCGCTGACGAAGTTGATTACATGGACGTTTCACCTCGTCAGATGGTTTCTGTAGCAACAGCGATGATTCCATTCCTTGAGCACGATGATGCTAACCGCGCACTTATGGGTTCTAACATGATGCGTCAGTCAGTACCTTTGATGCGCGCAGAAGCTCCACTTATCGGTACCGGTATGGAGTTCCGTGCAGCAGTTGATGCTGGCGATGTTGTTCTTGCAACGAAGTCTGGTGTTGTTACAGAAGTTGATGCAGACACAGTCAAGGTAATGGCCGATGACGGCACTTATCAGACCTATTCAGTTTCAAAGTTCACACGTTCAAACCAGGGAACTTCATATAACCAAAAGGTTGTTGTGAGTGCTGGCCAGAAGGTTGAAGTTGGATCTGTAATTGCCGATGGACCATGTACCGAAAACGGTGAAATGGCTCTCGGAAAGAACCTCTTGATTGCATTTATGTCATGGGAAGGTCACAACTATGAGGATGCGATTATTCTTTCGCAGCGCCTCGTACAAGATGACGTTCTGACATCAATCCACATTGAAGAGTACGAAGTAGATGCTCGCGACACCAAGCTTGGTGCCGAAGAGATCACTCGCGATATTCCAAACGTTTCAGAAGAAGTTCTTGCTGATCTAGATGAGCGCGGAATCATCCGTGTTGGCGCCGATGTAGTTCCTGGCGACATCTTGGTTGGAAAGGTAACTCCTAAGGGAGAAACCGAACTCACACCTGAAGAGCGCTTGCTCCGTGCAATCTTTGGTGAGAAGGCTCGCGAAGTTCGCGATACATCTCTCAAGGTTCCACACGGTGAGTCAGGCAAAGTTATCGGCGTAAAGATCTTCGAATCAGAAGAAGGCTTTGAGTTGCCAGCAGGCGTTAACCAATTGGTTCGCGTTTATGTTGCACAGAAGCGCAAGATTCAAGATGGTGACAAGCTTGCTGGTCGCCACGGTAACAAGGGTGTTATCTCAAAGATTCTCCCAGTTGAAGATATGCCATTCCTCGAAGATGGAACTCCAGTCGATGTTGTCTTGAACCCACTTGGTGTTCCAGGACGTATGAACGTCGGACAGGTTCTTGAAATGCACCTCGGTTGGGTTGCAAAGACAGGTTGGGATATTTCAGGAGTAGATGAGGCATGGCAGAAGCACATGCGTGCAATTGGCGCCGAACACGGTGAGCCAGGAACACGTTTTGCTACACCAGTCTTCGACGGTGCTCTTGAAGATGAAATCTCTGGTCTTCTTTCAAGCACTCTTGAAAACCGCGATGGAGTTCAACTTATTGGTAAGAGCGGTAAGGCTAAGTTGTTTGATGGCCGTTCCGGTGAGCCATACCCAACTCCAATCTCAGTTGGATACATGTACATCTTGAAGCTTCACCACTTGGTGGATGACAAGATTCACGCACGTTCAACTGGTCCATACTCAATGATTACCCAGCAGCCACTTGGTGGAAAAGCACAGTTCGGTGGTCAGCGATTTGGTGAGATGGAAGTGTGGGCACTTGAAGCTTACGGTGCTGCATACACACTCCAAGAGTTGCTCACAATTAAATCTGACGATGTTCTCGGAC
>JAIXYD010000061.1 GCA_027490415.1 Streptomycetaceae bacterium | reverse complement strand
CTAGATCAGTTCTATCTATAGATCCTCACATATCGATAATCAGGGAGCACCGTGAAGAGCACAGTCGAGATACTTTCTCCAACTCGAGTAAAGCTAGATGTAGAAGTTTCATTCGCAGAGTTAACTCCACATATCGATGCGGCGTATAAGAAGATTGCAAAGCAAGTCAGCATCCCAGGTTTTCGTAAGGGACATGTTCCGGCGGCGATGATCGATCAGCGCGTGGGACGTGGAAGCGTTCTTGATGAGGCGATTAATTCGGCTCTTCCAGAGTTCTACTCAATGGCTGCACGCGAAAATGATGTTGTGGTTATTGGTCGCCCAGAAGTAGATATCAAGGAATTTGTAGATAAAGAAAAGCTTGTATTCGTCGTTGAAGTAGATGTTCGCCCTGAGGTAAAGCTCCCTGACTTTTCAAAGATTGAAATCACCGTCGATGATGTCAAGGTTGAAGATAAAGATGTTGACGAGCAACTAGATGGATTACGCGCTCGCTTCGGAACTCTTCACACAGTCGAGCGCGCAGCTAAAGATGGAGACTTTGTCACTATCGACCTGACTGCACGTATTGATGGCGCAGAAGTTGATGGCGGAAAAGCTAACGAAATTTCATACGAAGTCGGCTCAGATCGCATGATTGATGGCCTTGATGCAGCACTCGTTGGAATGGCTGCTGGGGATACCAAGACATTCACAACGCAGCTCGTCGGTCAGAAAGATGACGAGAAGGGCGATGTTGAGATTGTTGTGAAGGCTGTTAAAGAGCGCGAACTTCCAGCCGCTGACGATGCATTTGCAAAGTTGGCATCTGAGTTCGACACAATTGCAGAGCTTCGCGCAGATTTCGTAGAACGTTTGGGCCGCGTAAAGAAGATGGAGCAAGGCACACAGGCACGCGATCTTCTTCTTGAGAAGCTACTTGCAGATCTAGATATTCCAGTTCCTGAAGGAATGGTTGAAGCAGAGGTCAACGATCACCTCGATGGCGAAGGCCGTCAGGAAGATGCGGAGCACCGCGCTGAAGTTGATGGCCAGGTTCGTTCTTCACTGAAGTCAGATTTCTTGCTCGATGCAATCATTAAGAGCGAGCAGGTTGAGATCACTGAAATGGAACTCACCGAATATCTCGTGCGCACATCACAGCGATACGGAATGGCGCCTGAGCAGTTTGCACAAGAACTTCAGAAGGCGGGTCAGATTGGTCAACTCGTTGCCGAAGTTTCACGCGCCAAGGCGTTGGCAGTTGTGCTCGAGCGAGTGAAGGTTTCTGACAAGTCCGGCAATGTCGTTAATCTCGAGGAACTTCGCCCGAAGGCTCCTGAGGCTCCAGCCGCCGAATAGTTTTCCTATGCCCTGAGCGAACACGGGCAGATTTACGCAGGATGCACGGCAAATGGGGAAGCAATTTCGCGCTGGAATTGTTAAGGTCACTACATATAACAATTCAGGAGGATGAAGTGGATTATCTCAACCCAGTGGCTTCCGAGATTTTAGCTCGCGCGCCGCATTCAGCATCAGGTGGGCTAGACGATCAGGTCTACAACCGTCTACTCCGCGAACGAATCATCTTCCTTGGCTCAGTAGTTGAAGACTCAATGGCTAATGCAATTGCTGCACAGATTCTTCTCCTTGCAGCTGAAGATCCAAAGAAAGATATCTTCTTGTACGTCAACTCACCTGGTGGATCTGTAACCGCAGGTATGGCGATCTACGACACCATGCAATATGTGCAGAACGATGTTGCAACAGTTGGAATGGGTCTTGCTGCGTCAATGGGTCAGTTCTTGCTCTGCTCTGGTGCTCCAGGAAAGCGTTACGCACTTCCACATGCGCGCATCATGATGCACCAGCCATCGTCTGGAATCGGTGGAACAGCAACTGATATCAAGATTCAGGCAGAACAAATCGGATTTACAAAGCGCAAGATGGCAGAACTCATTGCTCATCACACCGGTCAAACAATCGAAACAATTACTGCAGATTCAGATCGCGATCGTTGGTTTACAGCAGACGAAGCTAAGGAATACGGCTTCGTAGATCACGTAGTTCGCTCTGCAGGTCAGGTCTCAGGTAGCGGAGGAACAGCACAATGATGAACGAATTCGAACGCGCACAAGAGATCACCTCTCGCTACGTACTTCCAGTCTTTGAAGAGAAGACTGCAAACGGATACAAGCGTCACGATCCATACACAAAGCTCTTTGAAGAGCGCATAATCTTCTTGGGTCAGCCAATTGATGACACAGTTGCAAACGATGTTATGGCGCAGTTGCTTACTCTCGAATCAATGGATTCAGATCGCGACATCATTCTCTACATCAACTCACCTGGTGGATCTTTTACAGCGCTCACCGCGATTTATGACACGATGCAATTTGTGCGCCCAGATGTAATGACAATCTGTCTCGGACAAGCTGCATCAGCTGCTGCAATCATTCTTGCCGGTGGTGCTAAAGGAAAGCGTTACGCACTCGAGCACTCACGTATCTTGATTCACCAGCCATCTTCTGAAGGTGGGGGACAGGCATCAGATATCGAGATTCAAGCTCGCGAAATTATGCGTATGCGTGGACTTCTAGAGAGCATGCTCTCAAAGCACACCGTTCGCACTCCTGAGCAGGTTGCTCAAGATATTGAACGCGACAAAATTCTTACCGCAGCGGAAGCCGTTGAGTACGGACTTATCGATCAAGTTCTAGCTAGCCGAAAGGCGAAGCCAACCTGGTAAACCCCAGGGACAATTACATTCACTGTGAAACTATTTGAGGCGGGCTCCCTTTGGTCATACAAAGGGTTCCGTCTCTTTTGGTTTTCTAACACCATATTTGTTATCGGTTCGGGCGCATTTCCTGTTGCACTTGCAGTTGCTGTTTTAGATAGCAACGGAAATGATCCGAAGTCACTTGGATTTATTCTCGGTGCCCGAGTTTTGGCTGCCGTGCTCTTCTCTCCAGTAACAGGCGTGTGGTCTGATCGCTTCCCACGCGTTCACGTGATGATTACTGCAGATCTATTCCGCGCAGCACTTGTCTTCTCTCTCGTCTTCTTAGCTCAACCCGGAACGCCTTATTGGATCTTGGCTCTCGTTGTATTTCTCATGGGAATGGGAGATGCACTTGGCGCACCGGCATCTCAGGCAATTCTTCCAAGCCTTTTGCCGACAGATAAATTGAATGCAGGCAACGTGGCTAGAAGCATCGTGGTCCGCACTGCACACATCGTTGGTCCTGGTGTTGGTGCAGGTGCGATATTGCTTTTTGGTGCCAGATATACCTTTATCTTCACCGGTGTCTTTTTCGTCATCGGAACAAGCTTGATGTTCTTTATCGAGGAAGACTTTAAGCCGATCGCCCAAGAGGATAAGCAAACTTTCTTAGTCGACCTCAAAGAAGGTGTACGCACTGTCTGGCATATCAAGTGGATTTTTGCGCTAATCGCGACAACATCTTTTCAGCTCATGTTTATTGTCGGCGTCGAGAGCGTTCTTTTGCCCGTGATTACACGCCGAGAATTTGAAACCAACAATGTATTTGCCCTTTCCGCCTCCGTCTTTTCATTAGGCGCGATAGTCGGTGCGCTACTTTCGTTACGCCTGAAGATTAAGCATCAGGGGCAGTTTTGCATCCTGGTCTTTGCAATGCTCGCGACAACAACATTGGCGTTGGCATTTCCGTTTTCACCCTACATCGTCATCGGTGCGTACTTCTTAGCTGGATTATCTGTTGGTCCATGGGAGGCATTCTGGGCAGCAGCAGTCCAGAAAGAAGTGCCACAAGAATTACAAGGTCGCGTATTTAGCGTCGATCACATGGGATCAACTGCACTCATCCCACTTGGAATGGTCTTGGTCGGCCCCGCTGCAGAATTCT
Source organism: Streptomycetaceae bacterium (assembly GCA_027490415.1). Lineage (GTDB taxonomy): Bacteria > Actinomycetota > Actinomycetes > Nanopelagicales > Nanopelagicaceae > Planktophila. The sequence goes on along the minus strand of JAIXYD010000061.1, from coordinate 439 downwards.
TTGGAGAGAGACCTATGCTGATTGGAGTTTCAATCATGCACGTGCTCATCAGTCTTTCGGTCTTGAAGGTAACCGGTGTGCGTGATCTAAAGATGCCTGAATCCTTCTGGAATTCATCTCAGGGCGAACAGCTCAAACGTTAATTAAGGGCTCATTCCAACGCTGCAAAACCTAAGATTGTCCTACTTCCTCAACACCTTAGGAGCACCATGACACGCATCGGCGAGACTAGCGATCTGCTGAAATGTTCTTTCTGCGGCAAGACTCAAAAGCAGGTTAAGAAGTTAATTGCAGGCCCAGGTGTTTATATCTGTGATGAGTGCATCGAACTCTGTAATGAGATCATTGTTGAAGAACTCTCCGAGGCAAGTTCGCTCGGATTAACAGAGCTCCCTAAGCCACACGAAATTTTTGAATTCCTTGATCAGTATGTCATTGG
>JAIXYD010000072.1 GCA_027490415.1 Streptomycetaceae bacterium | reverse complement strand
CCCCTCGACATTGTCGATCTGTTCCATGCCAGCTTTGAGTACGTTTTGGTTGGTCTGAGAGCGGGTAATCAAGACTTCTCCAGATGCATTGATCTGCCAACGGACATTGTCCGCACTTTGGATTCTTCGCTGAACAGATAAGTGCACCGAGCTCCATTGTTGCAGCAGCCCAGATGTGAGGGCTCTTTGAAGGAATCAACTCTTCGCGTTTGACTCGTTCGGATTTTGTAGGAGCCGCCGTCGGTACTTCTACACCATCGATGACACGAGCAAAGACTCTACGAATATTGATATCAAGGACAAGTGAGCGACCTTCGAATGCAAAGGCGATGATGGCTGCACTTGTGTAATCACCGATGCCTGGTAGTTCGCGTAATTCAGATTGAGTCTCAGGAATTCGCCCCTTGTGTTTTGTTGAAATTACCTTTGCACATTCGTGAAGTCGTAGCGCTCGACGAGGATATCCCAGACGTCCCCATGCCGTAATCACTTGTGCTGGTGTTGCTGCTGCAAGAGCTGCAGGAGTTGGCCAACGCTTCATCCACTCGGTATAAATTGGAAGAACGCGTGACACAGGTGTCTGTTGCAACATTATTTCGCTAACTAGAACGCCCCATGCATCCGTGTTACGCCACGGGAGATCACGCTTATTCTTTTTATACCAGGCGAGAACTGGTTGGTGGAGAGAACTCATTCCCCAGTGATCGCAACCCTCTTTAGGGCTTGATCAAGTCGTGAAATTTCATAAATCTCCATGCCGTCGATCTTTACATCACTTCCAGTGGGAACAAGAGCTTTCTTAAAGCCGAGGCGATAGGCCTCAGCTAAACGACGTGAGACACCGCTGACCTTCCGTATCTCACCAGCTAATCCCACTTCACCAATCGCAACTAAATCAGGGGGGAGCGCTAATCCCTTGGCAGCCGATGCAACTGCAAGCGCGAGTGCTAAATCTGCAGCAGGCTCTGACATCTTCATTCCGCCGACGGTAGCTGCATATACATCGCGGCCGCCTACGCGAACTCCAGCACGCAATTCAAGGACAGCAAGAGTCATCGAGGTGCGCGCAGAATCCAAACCACTTGTTACTCGACGAGCATTTCCGAAATCACTTTCACGCCCGGCACTGACCAACGCCTGAATCTCAGCGAGTAGTGGGCGACGACCTTCAAGTGTGACCGTCACACAAGTTCCAGGCACTGGTTCGCTATGTCGAGAGGTAAAGAGACCGGTGGGATCTATCACTGATTCGATACCCGTATCGCTTAGATCAAAGCAGCCCACTTCATCACTTGCCCCAAAGCGATTTTTAATTGCGCGAATAAGACGAAGACGTGAATGACGCTCGCCTTCAAATTGAAGTACAACATCAACGATGTGCTCGAGAAGTCGCGGACCAGCGATCGAACCATCTTTGGTGACATGGCCAACTAGCAGAAGAGTTATATCGCGATCCTTACAGATACGAATGAGTGCGCCAGCAACTTCGCGCACCTGGGTGACACCACCAGGTGCACCATCTGCTGCAGAACTTCCAATTGTTTGCACACTATCGATAATAAGAAGAGCTGGCTTGACTGCATCGATATGCGCAATGACTGCACCGAGATCAGTCTCTGACGCTAAAAACAATTGTGGATCTACTGCATTGATTCGCTCTGCACGAAGTCGCACTTGAGATGCTGACTCTTCACCGCTGATATAGAGAGCACTCATACCTTTTGCTGCAGTTTGTGCTGCAACAGAGAGTAGAAGAGTGGACTTACCAACACCTGGTTCGCCGGCTAGCAAAATTGCAGCTCCTGGAACTAAACCTCCGCCGAGCACCCGATCGAGTTCGCTGACGCCAGTTTCGCGTGCACGTGCTGATGAGAGATCGACATCGCCGATAGGAGTTGCTGCATGTGAGACGGTGCCGGCAACTAGTGAGAGTTTCTTAGGGGCGGCAATCTCTTCAACACAACCCCACGCCTGACACTCACCGCAACGCCCCACCCATTTTTGGGATGTCCAACCGCATTCGCTACAGCGGAATGGATCTTTCTCGACCTTGGCCATGAGGTGAGCCTAAAGCAAAGGTGTGACGAGCGCGATGTGCGCTAGGCCAGCCTTACTTGCCGGCTTGAAGTGTTGCTGGGTGCTGAATGACGAAAAGGGGCAGACTGCGAGCCTGCGCATCCTTAATACCCTGCACGCGTAGGTCGCAATGCTTAGCGAGAATGTCATATGCGTCTTGACCCATCAAAGCGATGAGCTCTGCACGGTTTGAGATGTAGACCGGCTCGCTACCTACGTGAGCCTCGGTATTGCTGGTGCAGTACCAATCGAAATCATCTCCGCCATCGCCCCAACCTAAGCGCTCGTACTCTCCAATAACTGTGATCGAATATTCGCGCTCGCCGACTTCACGTGTCTCAAAACTACGACGCAATGGCAGTTGCCAACATACATCTGGTTTAGTTTCAACGAAGTGACGATTTTCTTTCTGAGCTAAATGATGCAGAACACATCCAAATGATCCAGTGAATCCGGGAGCTTCATGACCTTTACGGTTTAAGAAGATACATGCATCATTTACTGTTCGAGTCTTTCGCTCGTTATCTTCATCTAAATCTGTAATGCGAAGTTGGCCGCCTGGTTTCTTTGGACGAGCTTCTTCATAAAATTGCCACATGGCTGGCGTGAGGTGCTGGGCGGCGAGTTGAACGCGCTTCTCGTCATCCTCATCCGAATACATCGCACCTTCTGTGCAACAACCATCATTGGGACGGTCCTTAAAGACACCTTGGCAACCATCGCCATAGATGCAGGTCCAATTTGAGGTGAGCCAGGTGAGATCACATTTGAAGATCTCTGACTCATCATTTGGATCTGCGAACTCGACCCAGTCGCGGGCAAAACCTGGTTTAACTTCGGACATAGTTGCAGAGCCTACGCGTACTCTTTGACAATGGCTAATCAACAGAAGGTCGCAGTTCTTGGCGCTGGTGTCATGGGTGAAGCTCTTATTGCTGCCCTCATCGGTTCTGGCGTCGAGCCATCTGCAATTTCGATTGTTGAAAAGCGTCCAGATCGATGTGATGAGTTGATTGGTAAGTATGCAATCACTGTCGATAGCCTTCATAGCGCTGTTGCGACCAGTGATGTCATTCTCCTAGTCGTGAAGCCTCAAGATATGCCAGCGCTCTTAGGTGAGATAAAGCCTCATATCAATTCCAACGCTCTCATTATGAGTTTTGTGGCAGGAAAGAAGATTGGATTTATCCAAGAGAATCTCAGCCCTGCGCAGCCAATCGTTCGAATTATGCCTAACACCCCAACCTCGGTGGGGCTTGGCGCTGCTGGATATTCATTCGGCAACAACGTTTCTAAAGAGCATCGTGCATTTGTTGCCTCACTCTTGTCTGCTGCCGGCAAAGCTGTCGAAGTAGATGAATCGTTGCAAGATGCAATCACAGCAACAAGTGGTTCAGGTCCTGCCTATTTCTTTGCCTTTGTGGAAGCGATGATAGAAGGATCAATTGCACTCGGACTTACTCGTGAAGATGCAACAAAGTTAACGATTCAAACAATCGTGGGCTCTGCCGCGCTCCTCGAAAATTCGGGGGACTCTCCAACGACGTTACGGGAAAAAGTCACAAGCCCTAACGGAACTACCGCCGCGGCTCTTGCCTCCTTTAGCAATGATCAACTCTCCGCAATTGTCGCCCGAGCGATGAAAGCGGCGCGCGATCGCTCTCAAGAATTGGCATAACGTGAAGCGATTTGTAACCCTGGTAATTGCAGTACTGGTCCTTTCATCACAACCAGCAGATGCTGCACCAAAAACTATTGCTGCCAGCGAGATAACAAAGGTTGCATCTATTTCAGCGCACGAAGGTGCGATGATTACGAATCAAGGAGTCACACTTTTCTCTAATGTGGAGAAAAAAGTACAAGTGACCTCTGTTGACTTCACCGGTATAGAGAAATGGAAAATCGCTCTCGAGGGTTCTCCTGATCAGATTGCTATGGCAGCAACATCCGATAAAGAGGGAAATATCTGGCTAGCTGGGCTGACTTCAGTCGGTGCTGTCACTGAAACACAGAGTGCAACGAGTAATCCAGTAAATGTTGATGCAGTCGTGGTCGAGCAAGTTCCTGCGCTTCGCAATGAGTTAAATAGCGTGACCTTATGGAAGATATCCCCCACGGGCTCGTTAATCGGAACCTACTCCGATAGTGCAACAGCACCGCTATTGATTACAGCGTTATCCCACTCAAGTACTGGAATCTCAATCCTTGGAGATCGTGGTGCCGGCACGGTAATCATCACAGCAACTCTGTCTGGAAAATTTTCAACTGCTAAAACTATCGGCAGCGCAAAGAGCGCATTTTCATCCATTATCCGCAACAGCGACGGCAGTGCACAAATCTATGGTGCAAGCAGTGAGACTCTTGGTGGCAAGAAGCTCGTCGGATCACGCGATGGCATATTGGCAAAGGTGAGTAAAGCTGGAGCACTCACCAACGTTGTGCGCAGTTCGGCCAACCGTGCGACGCGATCTTGGCAAAGTGCTACCTCGACATTCTTTCTTGTGGGTGATGTCAAAGTAGGTGGAAAGAACGAAACTGCATTTACTAAATTCAATTCGAGTTTTAGCCCTACCTGGACTCTGCGTCTTCCTTCACAAGGAGCACAACTTGCTGCCACCGGAGCTAAAGCTTCACACTATGCACTCTTTAACTCCACATCAGCGATTCCTGGTGTTACAGGTTGGAAACCAACTATTGCAACTCCTATTGTTATTCGATTTGATGATAAAGGTGTAATCACCCAGGCACTCAAATCTTCTCAGGTTAAGAGTGCAACCACGATGGCATTTGTCTCTGGCGTTGGCTTAGTTGTTGTAAGCCAGACTGGAAT
>JAIXYD010000167.1 GCA_027490415.1 Streptomycetaceae bacterium | reverse complement strand
CGATACGGAATTCCCTATGCACCACCATTCACATTTATCGCAATCAGAATGGCGATCGCTTCGGTATTGCTTGCACTCATTTCATTGGCGATAACAAAGAGGTTTACTCACGATCTTCCCACTATTGGCAAGAGTGCGATCGTTGGCGTCACGATTCACGGCGCGTACCTGGGTGGTTGTTTCTACGGGGTGAAACAGGGGATGCCGGCAGGAATTACTGCCCTCATCTGTTCGCTGCAACCAGTCCTAGTCTCGGTATTTTCTTCAATCTTTTTCAAGGAGAAACTATCTATGAGCAAGTGGCTGGGTCTGACTCTAGGCCTGCTTGGCTTGATTCTTGTGATTGCACCCAAGCTCAATGGTTACAGTGGGGGAGAACTTCCAACTTCGGGAGTTGTTGCTGTGTTCATCGCTCTTCTTGGCGGAACTTCGGGCACTTTGTTGCAGAAGAAGTTTGGCTCAAACGTCGAAGTTCTCTCCGGTACATCGTGGCAATACATTTTCACTGGACTTGCACTCGGCACAATGGCTCTTACCTTTGAGCAAGGCGAGAGCATCACCTGGAACGCTTCGTTTATCTTCTCGCTCGTGTGGCTAGTTCTCGCACTTTCTATTGGTGCAATCTTGATTCTTTATTACTTGCTGGCTAGGTCCAGCGCTGCATCTGTCTCGTCGTTGTACTACCTCGTGCCAGCGGTAACCGCGGTCGAGGCATACTTTCTATTTGGCGAAACAATCGGCTTGCTGACGGCATGCGGAACCGCTGTGACAATAATTGGTGTCGCGCTTGTGGTTCGCCAGCCAGCCAACCATTAAGCCAGTTAGCCCGTTAGTGGTGTTCGATCTCCTTGAGATCTTCAACAGTTGGCTTTGCAACCTGTTCAGCATGAGCAATGGCAAAGCGCTTTCTCAGCTTAGATTTGAGAAGTCCTGGGCGACGAACACCGCGGGCATCCTTCTCTTCAAGCTGTAGCGGAGCGTTCTGTTCATGCTGAGTAAGTAGCCAAGCCTTCTCAGGTGAGATTGGCTCATGAACCTCAACGAATTCACCTGAAGGCATCATCACGAGGCGACCGGTTTCGCGACCGTGTAGAACAAGTTCACGATCGGCACGCTGGAGTGAAAGACATAGTCGTTTAGTGACAATAAATGCGATCGGAGGCAGAACAATAATTCCGATGCGGCTAAACCACATGATCTGATTGATCGAGAGATCAAAATTAGTTGCAATAAGATCATTTCCACCGTTAATCAGTGCGATCAACATAAAGGTGAGTGCCATTGCACCAAGAGCAGTGCGGTTTGGCGCATTACGTGGACGATCAAGAAGATGATGTTCGCGCTTATCGCCAGTGATCCACTGTTCGATAAATGGATAGAGCGCCATTCCAGTAAAGAGAATTCCAGGAATGATTAATCCAGGAATCAAAATATTAAGTGAGAGCGTGTATCCAAAAATCACAGGCTCGATTGGGGGAGCCATACGAACTAATCCATCGAGCCAACCCATGTACCAGTCAGGTTGAGAGCCCGCCGAAATTTGGCCCGGCGTATATGGGCCGTAGAGCCAGATTGGGTTGATGGATGCGACGGCGCCAAGAAATGCGGTAACACCAAAGACGATGAAGAAGAATCCGCCAGCTTTTGCCATGTAGACCGGCATGAGTGGGTAGCCAACTACGTTCTTCTCTGTACGACCTGGACCTGGGTACTGAGTGTGCTTCTGGTACCAGACCAACATCAAGTGCACAGTAATGAGTGCGAGGAAGATTCCCGGAATGATGAGGATGTGAAGGGTGTAGATACGAGGGATGAAGGTGACACCTGGGAACACTCCACCGAATAGGAAGTAAGAAAGGTAGGAGCCCACTAACGGAATCGCTTGCAAGATTGCTTCTGCAATTCGAATTCCAGTACCTGAGAGAAGGTCATCAGGAAGTGAGTAACCCAAGAATCCTTCAACAATTCCAAGAGTAAGAAGTCCAACTCCGATGATCCAGTTAAATTCACGTGGCTTACGGAAAGCACCCGTGAAGAAGACACGGAGCAAGTGAACGACGATTGCAGCCATAAAGATTAGAGCTGACCAGTGGTGAATCTGTCGCATCAACAATCCACCGCGAACCTCGAATGAGATATCGAGTGCGGATGCGTAGGCAGCAGACATTTCGAGTCCCTTGAGAGGTTCATAAGAACCCTCGTAGACAACCTCGCGCATTGAAGGGTCAAACCAGAAGGTCAGGAATGTTCCAGATAAGAGCAAGATAACGAATGAGTAGAGTGCAATCTCACCGAGCATAAATGACCAGTGATCAGGAAATACCTTTTGAAGATTCTTCTTCATCCATGCAGCAGCACCTGTGCGCTCGTCTACATAGTTAGCAACATTGCCCGCGATTCTTTCACGTGCGCTCATTTGGATCTCCCCCAGAAACTAGGTCCGACTGGTTCATTAAATGGTGCTTGCGCAACGAGGTAACCCTCTTCATCGACTGTGATTGCCAACTGTGGAAGTGGGCGTGCTGCTGGTCCGAAGATCACCTTTGCGGCACGAGTTACATCGAATGTTGATTGGTGACATGGGCAGAGCAGATGCTTTGTGCTCTGTTCGTATAGAGCAACAGCGCATCCCATGTGAGAGCAGATCTTTGAGAAGGCAATAATTCCTTCATACGTCCATGAGAGACGTTCTGCGTCAAGATTGAATTCTTCTGGACGGAGACGAATCAGTAGGACCGCATCCTTTGCAATGTCATTGAGTGAGTGATGATCTTTTCCAGGTGCGAGCTCTGGAAGTGTTTGCGCAACAGATCCGATTTCTAGATCTTCTGGGCGAATTGGGCGATCACCCGGATCGGTCACAAGACGAGAGCCAGCTTTCCAGCTCGTTGTCTTGAGTTCATCTCCTGGAGTTGGACCTAAGTCACGAAGCAGAAAGATAGGGGAGACGCCGACGAGGCCAACTGCCAACCCTAAGGTTCGCTTAATGAGTGAGCGACGGCCTAGTCCTGCAGCTGCGGCCCCCTCTTTTGCGGTCTTAACAAAATCTTCACGATCTGAATCACTTGATCTGAATTCATGACGGTGCGCGATGACTTCCTGATCTGGCATGAGCGTCTTCGCCCAGTGCACTGCGCCAAGACCAATAAATAGAAGCGAGAACGCAAGACCAAGTCCAAGGAAAAGTTGGTGCGCATTTTGTTCGCCCATGAGAGGGATGAAGATAAATGTTTCGGTTGAGATAAAGAAATACGAGAAGATAAAGAGCACTGTGCTTAGTGCGGAGAGCAAGAAAAGGATTGCTACTTGCTGTTCTGCGCGAGCAGCAGCCTTTGGATCAACATCTGTCTGACGCAACTTATGGGCAGGCAAACCTGGATCTTTGATTGCTTCGATTTCATTACTCATGATTATTTATTTCGCCTTCGCTGCTAGCCAGACTGCAATACCGATCAGCAGCCCAAGTCCGAGTGTCCAAACAAGAAGTCCTTCTGTTACTGGGCCAACTCGACCTAGTGCAACGCCACCAAGTTGTGGCTCCTTCTCTGCTGCCTTAATCCACTTAATGATTGAGAGCTTCTCTTTTGGAGTAAGTGTTTTATCTGAAAAAACCGGCATTGATTGCGGACCGGTGATCATCGCTTCGTAAATATGTACAGGTTTTACACCCATGACAGATGGTGCGTACTTACCTTGTGTCAATGCTCCACCTTGACCAGCAAAGTTGTGGCACATCGCGCAGTTAGTGCGGAAAAGTTCGCCGCCTTCGGCAATTTCGCCATCACGTTCGTAATTAAGCATTTCCTCTGATGGAATTTCAGGTCCTGGTGCAAGAGAAGCTACATAGGCAGCAAGAGCTGCAACTTCTTCATCGTTGTAAATTGGAGTTTTGCGCATAGCTTGCTGACTCATATCGGCCATTGGCATACGCCCTGTAGCAACTTGGAAGTCAACTGAAGCCGCGCCAACACCGATCAGCGAAGGAGCAATTGCCCCGCCTTCTGCGTTAAGCCCGTGACAGGAAGAGCAGCCTCTTAAGAAAATTTCTTTACCTTCTTCAATCGCTGCAGTTCTTTCTTCGGCAGTCATTGGTGATGTCGTAGCGGCGCCAGCCACCTGGAAGGTCGTACCGATTCCAAGGAGAGCAAAAATCAGCAGCAGAGGTGCAACTGCTCTATGTCGGCGGTAACGCGAAAGACTTCTCACTTAATTTCCAATCTACTTAATCAAATAGATCGCAGCAAAGAGTGCGATCCATACAACGTCGACGAAGTGCCAGTAGTACGAGACAACGATTGTTGTCGTAGCTTGCTGATG
>JAIXYD010000173.1 GCA_027490415.1 Streptomycetaceae bacterium | reverse complement strand
TTTTCATTTGGAGCTTTGGCAGTGTTTTCTTGTCCGTCTAACCACACTTGTAACGCACCATCAAAGAACATTGCTTTTGAAAAATCTGAAAAGTTGCCGAGGGCATACTTTCGCATCGTCACATTTTGATTAAACATAGGAAGCGCGTAATTTACTTTTCCAATAGATGTCGCCCAATGTCCGTGCCAAAACCACGTCATCTTCTCTTGCAATGTGTGAGGCGATGAAGCCATTTCATCAAGCCACCATAAAAACATGAGCTGAATTTGGTAACGCAATTGCTGCGAGAACTCGACAACAGCTGGACTGTTAGGAGCAGGCCGCGGTCCTAGATCAGTCAATACAGGTGGAGTCACAAATGAAACACCGGTAGGTGCTGCAAGAATTTTCTTTCGGGTAGCTGCAACGCCTGTGCGAAGTGCTTCAGCAAATTCGCCTGGCTTTGGGCCAAACCCCGTGCGGTGCAAGAGGCGGGCGATCTCTAACCGTTGCATCCGCTGTGTGTCCATGATGTCAGGGTAGGTGCGAGGCAGTGACAATGTAAGGTGTTGCCATGAACTCACATGAACTTCTCCGAGAAGAGATCAAAAACAAGGCTGTTGTTCACGGAAAAGTCATCCTTTCTTCAGGTAAAGAGGCTGATTACTACGTCGATCTACGTCGCATCACTCTTGATCATGTAGCAGCTCCACTTGTCGGCCAAGTCATGCTTGATCTCACCAAAGACTTAGATTTTGAGGCAGTCGGTGGGCTGACACTCGGTGCCGACCCAGTAGCAACTGCGATGATGCATGTTGCGGCAAGCCAAGGTCGCGCACTTAACTCATTTGTTGTTCGCAAAGCAGAGAAAGCTCACGGATTACAACGTCGCATCGAAGGTCCAGATGTTAAAGGTAAGCGAGTCTTAGCTGTTGAAGATACATCTACAACAGGTGGCTCCGTGTTAACAGCAGTCGAAGCGCTGAAAGAAGCTGGCGCAATTGTTGTCGGAGTTGCAGTTATTGTTGAACGCGGTGCAAAAGAAGCGATTGATGCGGCAGGTTTGGAATACCGCACAGCATATTCACTTGCTGAACTCGGTCTCTAAAGAAATTAGAGTCTTTAAGACCAATCTTTTTTCGTACGCCATTCACGGAACAACTCAAAGATCACAGGTAATGTTGTAATTAATAAAACCAATAAAGTAATTGGTAAGAGATAAGTGTCTAGTGAATCCTTAACCGATTCACCAAGGAAATAACCGGCCAAGATGATTCCATCTGCCCAAATAATTGCACTGATGCTGTTCCAGATAAAAAATGTCTTTGGTGGAATTCCGATGATTCCACACATTGGATTAATCAATGTGCGAACAAATGGTGTGAAGCGAGCAAGAAAAAGTGCCTTACCAATTCCGTACCTAGTCAACCACTTTTGCGTTGCTTCTACTTTTGCCTGATTAAAAATTCGACTGTTGGGGCGATCAAATAACTTTTTCCCATACTTGTGGCCGATGAAGTACCCGGTCTGAGAGCCTGTGATTACAGCTATCGGTGCTCCAATAAGTAATCCAATTATTGGAAGCTGGACACCATTGAGCGCCTGGCTAGCAGCACCGGAAGCGCCTAAGCCGGCAAGAAAGAGGAGAGAATCTCCAGGAAAGAGCATTCCTACGAGTAATCCCGTCTCAGTAAACAAGATGAGAAGGACTCCAATAAATCCAAAAGAGGAGATCAACGTCTCCGGATGGAGGGAATTAATTAGAGAATCCATAAGTTGAGGATAAGGTACGCGCCATGTCTTTGGCACTCAGACCACACTTCCACTTTGCGCCTGCGCGCAATTGGATGAATGATCCCAATGGGCTCATCTTTTACCGTGGCAAGTACCACTTGTTCTTCCAATATAACCCCGAAGGAAATCAATGGGGAAACATGTCGTGGGGACATGCAACCTCGACAGATCTCATCAATTGGCAAGAGCTACCAGTAGCAATTACATACACCCCAACACACGCAATTTTTTCTGGAAGCGCGGTTGTTGATTACTTCAATACAACTGGTTTTGGATTACTAGAAAATCCCGCGATGGTCGCAATATTTACAGCGCATCAACACGATGGTTTACGCCAAGTGCAATCACTTGCCTACAGCACTGACGAAGGTCTGACCTGGCAACAATATGAGGGCAACCCAGTACTTGATTTAGAGATGAAAGATTTCCGTGATCCAAAAGTTGTATGGAACACTGTCAATGAAGCGTGGGTAATGAGTGTTGTGAAACCACACGAGTACACAGTTGCCTTCTATCAATCACAAGATTTAAAGCAATGGGAGCTCTTAAGCGAATTCTCTAATAAAAACGGCACTGATGGCGTGTGGGAGTGTCCTGACTTATTTCCATTAGCTGTTGATGGCGACCCAACAAAAATTAAATGGGTTCTCTTTGTATCTGTAAATCCTGGTGGAGTCACCGGCGGTTCAGGCACACAATTTTTTATTGGTGATTGGAATGGAAAAGAATTCGTTGCAGATGATTTGATTACACGTTGGCTTGATTACGGCCGCGACAATTATGCTGGTGTAACTTTTTGCGATGCGCCAGACAATCGTCGCATTTATATCGGGTGGATGAATAACTGGGAGTACGCAAAAGTGATTCCGGAAAATCCTGCCCGCGGCTCGATGACAATCCCACGCGAACTATCCCTGACCACTATCGGCGGGAAAGTCACGCTGGTTCAGAATCCAGTGAAAGAAATTCTAGGATCTGGGATTTCCGATCAAACTTTTGTGATTACACCAAGTGAGACAAAGTCTGGAATTCGATTTACAAACGAGAGTGGCAAATCATTTGATATTGGCTACGACCCATCGACTCAAGAAGTTTACGTAGATCGCAGCGCCGCTTGGTATGAGATCGAATCGACATCGATGCATGCCGCACCTTTTGATGCCGACGGCAAACCTTTTGAGATTCGCGTCATTACGGATTTTGGATCCGTGGAGCTCTTTGTAGCGGGTGGCCGCGTTTCGATCACGGACCTGGTGGAACCTAGCGCCACCCCATGGTCTCCGGCCCCTTTTTAGAGGGATTCACGCTCAAAAAGACTGTAAAAAACTGTAAAAACCACTGAAAAATTTGATTACTTCGTTATCACCGAAACCCCCTATTACCCCTCAACGTCAAGTAATTTTTGCCGACCCGGAAGTAGGACACAGCTGTTCCTACCTCCACCCCCTTGAAAGGAAAAACAATGAAGAAGTTTTCAATCGCTTCAATCGCAGTTGCCGCTCTTGCAGC
>JAIXYD010000102.1 GCA_027490415.1 Streptomycetaceae bacterium | reverse complement strand
TCTGTGAGTGCATTAAGTATGGGCATCATGCCTTCGTGAATTTGCTTCCAAGCGCCTTCGATAAAGTCTTCATTGACTGCAGAACCAGTATGAATAACGACGCCTAGTGCGCCAATTTCTTGACCACGCTTGAGAGAGTACTCAGTAGAGGCCAACGAATTTTTATATGTTCCTTCCGTTGGTGAACCCAAGTTAATGAGAAAGGGAGCGTGAACATAGACTTCTAGATCTAATTCAGCAGCTCGCTCGCGGAAGAGGGCATCGGCCTCATGATTTGTTTCAGGCATCGCCCATCCGCGTGGGTTAGAGGTAAACACTTGGATCGCCTCAGCTTTAGTAATACGTGCGTACTCAATAGAACGCTTGGCCATTCCACCACTTGTAGGTGTGTGGGCTCCGATTCGAGGCAAGGCTGCTTTTGGCATTTGCCTACCCTACTGTGAGAGTCACCGTACTTCCACGCTTAACCTTCGCGTTGACCTTTGGATCTATTCCGATTACCAATTTTGCACTCTTGGTTACCTTCTTGACGACAACTTTTAGCCCTAAATCTTCTAATAGAGCGACTGCTCGGTCTTGGGTGTAGCGCATCACATTAGGGATATAGACAAAGGCGGAACCTTTAGAAACAAATATTTCTACCGCCGCACCCTTGGCAAGTGGAGTTCCGGCTGCTGGGTTCTGGGAGATCACTTCTCCTGGCATTGCTTTCTCATCAAAGGCATACGTTGTAGTCACATTAAATCCGGCAACAGTAAGTTCATTGAGAGCTTGCTCGCCATTTGTCCCGACGAAAGATGCCAGGCTAAAGGTTTCTACACCTTTGCTTACAACCATATCAACTAATGTATCTCGCTTAACGCGAGCTCCTTGTTCTGGATTTGATGAGATAACGAAACCCTTTGGAACTTTGGTGCTAAACACTTCTGTAATTTCACCAACCTTAAGCGGTGATTTAGCCAGAAGATTAACAGCAGCTTCAGGTGTCAGATTGATGAGAGAGGGAATGGTGTATCTCTCTGCACCTTTTGAAACCACCAAATTGACAGTGCCACCAAGTGCGATTGAGTCTCCAGCAAATGGATCAGTCGATATTACTTTCCCCTTTGCTATATCTTCATCAAAGCGTTCGTCAACGACTACTGTCTTGAGACCAAGGGCAGTAAGCGTGGAATTGGCTTGCTCTGTTGTGGCTCCCACAACAGATGGGAATTTCACTGATGCACCGGGGCCGATCAAAACCCACCATGTGGTAATTCCAAGCAGCACAGCAAGTCCTGCAGCAATCCATCGATTACGGCGCACTCGCTTACTGACTTTTCTACGCTCTTTCACCTGCGCCGTATTCTCTTTCCCGGTGGATGTTGGAAGTGTCAATGAAATTCTCTCAGTGATCTGGGCAAACTTGCCGCGAGATTTCTTCTTTGACTTACTTCTCATGGGTGCAATAGGAATATCTAATTCGAGACTCATTTGTGGCGCAGATGGGTTTAACGACTGCGAAATTGCAAGTAGCTGACTATGGAATACCTGGCAATCTCGAGGACGTTCATCCGGATCCACACTTGTTGCTGCAAAGATCAAATCATCGAGCGCTTCTGGAACGTCATCAATTAATGTACTAATTCGAGGCACGCGGGAATTCACATGCATAAATGCAATCTGGATAGGTTCTTCACCTTCAAAAGGTTTAGTTCCGGTAAATATTTCAAATGCTGTAATTGCCGCCGAGTACACATCGCTTCGCGAATCAGCTATTCCGCGTGAAACTTGTTCGGGGGATAGGTAGGAGACGCTACCTAAAATCACACTTGATTCAGCCGTCATTGTGCTGCCAATCATTGCGCCTTTGGCTAGCCCAAAATCGGTGATCTTAATTCGACCTTCTTTGGAGACCAGAATGTTTTCCGGTTTCACATCTCGGTGAACAATTCCTAAACGATGAGCCGCTCCGAGTGCGCTCAGCACGGGAAGCAAAAACTTAATTCCATCTGCAATCGCGATTTTGCCTCGCTCATTGAGATACTCACGCAGGGTGTGTCCATCAACCAATTCCATAACAATAAAGACTGCTGGAATTCCACTTTGGTTCCAGCCTTGATCTTGGACAGCGACAATATTGGGATGGCTTAATGCAGCGGCAGCTTTAGCTTCGCGGATAAACCGTTCTACAAATTGCTCATCTTGAGCAAGATGTGCATGCATGATTTTTACTGCGACGCGTCGATCTAGACGAGTATCGATGGCTTCATAGATTGTGGCCATGCCGCCAGCGTCCATCTGGCGCAGTAGCTGATAGCGACCATCAATAAGGTTGCCGGTGAGATCGGACATGAGGCAATTTTAGGTTGAAAGAATGAATTCGCAGCGCTCTTTCGTCCTATCTGCTGCAAAGTGTTGCTCCTGCATCACAAGCCACTTCTTCATCTCAAGGGAAATGCTCTCGCCATCTCTTTCGATCACTCTGCGAAATCCGATCTCTGGATCCAGGTCAAGCCAAATTGAGGTCGCCAAACTTTCTTCTATAGGAAGTTGTGCGCTAGCGACACCTTCAATAATGAGTAATTGTGTTGATTCATGTGACTTGGGTGGGTGGAATTCATTGGCACCCCAGTTAAAGGACGAATAAAGCAGTGGTTTCTTCGCTTTGTGGCAAGAAGTAAGCCACGTCAGTGTTTTGCTTAACTCTTCACCAAGTGCCTTCTCCCAACCTGGGTAGAGCTCATCCATGTGAATGACTCTCGTACTCATGCTCGGTGAGAGCGCTAAGGAAAGAGTCGAAGCAAGAGTGGTCTTTCCCGCGCCTGCTGGCCCATCAATTGCAATGATGGGTTGCTCAACTGCTTGCGTTATCTCAGATAGTGCTTCGATAAGTTGCATACCAACGCCTCCAACCCACGGCCGCTACCACGGTGAAGACAACGTAGAGGATGGCAGTTGGGTAGAGCTCTTGACTGTAATAGAGCGCGGTATACCCAATGTTTACGACAAGCCAGATAACCCACGTTTCATATTTCTGATAGACCATAAGTAATTGAGCAGCTATTGAAGCGAAGAGAAGAATCGCATCGGCATAGGTTGAAGCGGCACCGATGCGATCTAAAACTGGTGCTAGTGCAAGAGTTGCGAGAATTACTGCAACCGCTATGTAGATCCGATAAGTATTCTTAAGTGGACCAGGTACTGCGCCATTCTTACCCCAGCCGAACCAACCCGCAATTGCCGCGACAAAAAAGACGATCTGCAGAGCAGCGCTTGCAAATAAATCCCATTGAATGAAAAGAATTCCGTAGAGAACACTGCTCAAGGCCCACCATGGCCAGGTAATTCGCTTTCCTGTCACACCGAGTGCAACACCAATGAAAGAAATCATCGCTGCAATTATTTCGAGGGTAGACATCATTAATCCTTTCCTCGTCCGCATTACCGGACGGGTCAAGCGGTCGATCTCCCAGTGAGATCCTCTCAGCAGCGTTACAAGTAACGCATGTGCTCCCGCGTTTTTAGTCTAGCGCACGTCTAGCGGATAGGGCCTGAATGTAAGCCCTGCCTGCAACACGAAGTCTGCGGGCCGTTGAAGTTTTGGCACGCTTATTGAAGATGTCATAGCCAATCGCTTCGACTTCATCAACAATCCCACAATAAAGTTCGCTTGCTGCGCGGATGCAAGGTCGGCTGGTCGGATGCAATAGATCAATGCCAGCGTCTGCCTCGGACTGTAATTGACGCACGCGAGCGATCTGAAACTTCAGTGCGTGAACAATTTCAGGGGTGAGAACACGTGTGTAGAGCATTTTTTCGTCGACGCCGTGAGTTGCAAGTTCATCAAGTGGGAGATAAATGCGTCCACGATCGAGATCTTCCCCGACATCGCGGATGAAGTTAGCTAATTGAAAGGCGATCCCGAGTTTTTTCGCACTTTCATAAGCATCATCTGAGAGTGCACCAAGAATAGGAACCATTTGTAATCCAATAACTGCAGCGGATCCATAGACATACTCACTCAACGCCTCATAGTTTGCATATGTGGATACTGTGAGATCCATCTCCATTGAATGCAGAAAGTCAACAAAATGTTGATGGGGGATATCAAATCGAGCAACAGTATCCACCAGAGCCGCACCTACTGCATCATTACTTTTACCTAATGATAAATCTGCAAGTACTCCAGAACTCCATGTACGTAGTACATCTGCCTTCTCTTGCGGGCTAAGCGTTGAAGCGAGATCGTCCACAATTTCATCTGCATAACGAGCAAATCCGTAGAGTGCGTGCACAAATGGACGTTTTGCTGGCGGAAGAAGAAGTGTTGCTAAGTAATACGTTTTTCCATGCAAAGAGTTAAGTCTCTTGCACTCGGCATATGATGCGCGAAGTGCAGGATCAGTGATCCCGGCTGCATCAAGTTCGCTCATTACTTAACAGGTCCAACTATTCGCTCGGCAGCAAGACGACCTGAAATGAGAACCATTGGAACTCCAACACCAGGTTGTGTGCCAGAGCCAGCAAAGACGATGTTTTCAAAACCTGCTGCGATATTGCGAGGTCTGAAAGGACCTGTTTGGAAGAAAGTATGTGCGCTAGCAAATGGTGCACCGCGCATCATTCCTTGGCTCTCCCAATCAAGAGGTGTTGTCATTACCTCTGTTTCAATGCCAGCTTCAAAATCGGTGTATCCACGCGCTTCCAAAGTCTTAATCATATGATCGCGATACGGACCAGCTTGCTTCTTCCAATCAATATCGGCATCCAAGTTAGGGGTTGGATAAAGAATGTAATACGACTCTTTGCCTGCAGGAGCCAGAGATGGATCATCCTTACTAGGAATTGTGACAAGTACGGAAGGATCAGTCATCAGGATCTTCTTGTTGATTAACTCGTCAAAAACACCATCCCAAGACTCACCAAAGTGAATATTGTGATGTGCAGTGTGATCATATTTCTTTGAGGATCCGACCAGAAGTGTCACACACGATGGTGAATACTTTAAACGCTTGATATTGAGTGGAGTCTTGCCAAGAATATCGCGCCAGACAACTGGTAGATCTGGGTTCATGACAATTGCATCACATTCGTAACGCTCACCTGTTGCAGTTGTAACCGCGCGAGCACGCTTGTTAACGACTTCAACACCAGTTACTTCAGTGTCGTACTTAAAGACGACTCCATGCTTTTCTGCAGCCGCTGCAAGTGCGCGAGGAACTGCATGCATTCCACCCTTAGGGAAGAAGACACCGTTGACGGAGTCCATGTAAGCAATCACTGCATAGATGGCCAACGCCTGCTGTGGGCTTACGCCGGCATACATAGCCTGGAATGAATAGACCTTCTGCAAACGTGGATCTTTCAAGAATTGATTGACCTTGGGAGCGAGCCGCCTAAAACCACCGAGAGCCACAAGTCGTGCAAGGTTTGGAGTGAGCAAATTAAATGGCGAATCAATGTTTCGATCGATGAAGTCGTTCATCTCGTACTTGTACAGTTTGGTAACAAAATCTACATATCTACGATATCCAAGAGCTTCCTCTGGGCTTACAGTCCTTGCAATTTCTTCTTCCATCTCTTGAGTATTTGCATGGACGTTAATAATGCTGCCATCGTGATAGAAGGCGCGGTAGAGAGGCTTTACTGGTGTGAGGTCTAACCAATCCTTCATATCTTCGCCCACGCAGGAGAATGCATCTTGAATCAATGAAGGCATTGTCAAAACACTAGGACCGGTATCGAAGGCATACCCATCTTTATTGAGTAGACCGTTTCGACCGCCTGGAACACTTGCTCGCTCTAGGACAGTTACCTTGCGTCCTGCACCAGCAAGGCGAAGTGCAGCGCTGAGCCCGGCAAGACCTGCGCCGACAACAACGACGTGATCAGTTGGACCCTTGATACGTGCAACCATTTTTTATCTCCTAGCTCTTCCGCGCAGTTGCACTTGCTGCAAGCGCGGCCAATAGTTCTTGTGAATCTTCTGCAATTTCAGCTGATTTGGAGGCCGTGAGAGCGTCAAAGGTGAGTTTCTCAATGAGACCCTCAACGCTATCGACAGCTCCACTTTCATTGATGATGCCACGAAGCTTTTCGATGACATCAAGAGAAAGTTCAGGATCACCTAAGTGGGTAGTCAGTTCTTTGCGCCCAGCATCTGAAGTGCGATCCATCGCCATCGCCATAAGCACAGTGCGCTTTCCTTCACGTAGATCATCGCCTGCAGGCTTTCCGGTAACTTCTGGATCTCCAAAAATACCTAGGAGATCATCTCGAAGTTGAAATGCTTCACCTAGTGGAAGACCGTATTCGGATAAGCGCCATGTTAACGGAGTGCGAATTGCAGGATCACGCTGAGCGATTGTTGCGCCGAGGTGCAATGGTCGTTCAATGCTGTATTTGCCAGACTTAAAACGTGCAATTCGTAGCGAGCGTTCTACATTGTGGCTCTTTTCGCCCGCCTCGCGAACATCGAGATATTGACCAGCCATTAACTCGATTCGCATCTCATCATGGACCGCCAGTGCATCCAATAGTTGCTCGGATGAAATTCCTGATGTGTGAAGCATGTGATCAGATTGCACAAGAGCTAGATCACCCAAAAGAATTGCAGCAGCAGCTCCGAATTGTTCTGACAGGCCAGCCAGTGCTTGCTCTTGATGTAAGTTCTCAAATCTACGATGCATTGCCGGTTTGCCACGTCGAGTATCTGATGCATCCATCAAATCATCATGAATCAGCGCACAGGCCTGCAAGAATTCCAAACTTGCAAAAGCTTTAATCTCAGCCGCCCCAACATCTTTGCCAGCTGCCTTATGTCCGGCGTAAGCAAAGAGAGGTCGTAGGCGTTTTCCACCATCAAGAATAAATTCTTCAAGTCCGTCGCAGACAGGAGCGAGCTGAGAACCGATAGTGGTCAGATGAGAGCGGGCTTGCGATAAATACGTAGCCAAGGCTGCCTGTACTTGCTCACGAACTGATACAAGTTCATCCATAACCTGACTATTCACGAGGGCAACGGTACCCTGACCGCGTGGAGATGCGACTTGAAAAGCGAATGTACTCATTTGAGTTCTTTCCTCCGAAAGATGTGGCTGGGGAAGATCGCCTGTGGGCCGCCTTATCTAGCCTTGCCACACTGCATCCAGATTTCGTCGCCGTTACCTATGGTGCCGGTGGTGGAACTCGAGATCGCACCATCCGGATCACTTCAGAGATCACTGCAAGAACCAACATTCCAACCGTTGCGCACTTAACGTGTGTTGGTTCTACGCGCGATGAACTCATCGAGATTCTTCATCGATATACCGAATCTGGAATTAAAAGCATTTTGGCGTTACGCGGAGATCCGGTCGGTGGTCCACGCGCACCATGGACACCAGTTGCTGGTGGACTGACCCATGCCGATGAGCTCATCACATTAGCTCGTGAACATGGAGATTTCACGATTGGTGTTGCCGCATTTCCCGATGGACATCCCAATTCCGAAGGAAATTTTGATAAAGATATTGATGTTCTTCTGCGTAAAGAATCGCTTGGCGCAACTTTTGCAACCACACAGTTCTTCTTTGAAGTAGATAAGTGGAAGCGTTTAGTAGATTCATTAGCAGCTCGAGGTTCGAGCTTGCCAATCATCGCTGGCGTTCTCCCAGTTACCAATGTGAAATTGTTGACCAAAATGGCAGAGCTCGGTGGAACACCAATCCCAGACTCAATCGCTTCGCGTTTTGCGGCAGTTGAAAATAATCCAGAAGATGTCCGTAAGTTAGGCGTGGAGATTGCCCTCAATCTTTGTAATGACCTGATTGATGCTGGAGTGCCTGGCATCCACTTCTACACAATGAACAGTTCGACTGCGACTAGCGAAATCTTTGAATCTTTACAAGATCGGCGCTAAGCGATGAAACGTGAAGAGTTTTTTGCAACATGGAGCAAGCTTCATCTGGATGCAGAAATTAAGGGAATAGTTAAAGGCTGGCTCAGCATCTCTTATTTCATTGCTCGTGGATTAAGCGCTTTAAGAATCACACCAAATATTTTGACCCTACTTGGCGTACTCACTGCAACGGCTGCTCTCTTCTATTCAAATTCAGTAATTGCCCTGATCTTCCTAGTTCTATCCCTGATTTGTGATGGCGTTGATGGAAGCGTTGCCATTGTTTCGGGCAAGGTCAGTCAATTTGGCGCAACCCTTGATGCTATTGCCGACCGAATCACCGAGGGACTCTGGTTCGTCGCCCTTTATCAGTGGGGGATTCCACCAGAGATTTGTTTAGCGCTATTTGCTCTTGCGCTCACACAGGAATATGCCAGAGCACGCATGGCATCACTTGGTTTTCACGAGATTGGCGTGGTGACAATCGCAGAACGCCCAGTACGTGCAAGTGCAATATCGATCTTCATGGTCCTTGAACTACTTGATTTTTCATTTGCGCCATATGCAATCTATGTATTTACGGCAATGGCAACCTTCAGTGTCTATCAAGTGATGAGAGCTGCGCACCGCTATCTTGCGTGATAATTGCTTGAGCAACTATCTCAGCGCTTAGCCCAACGAGAGGTAAGCCTCCGCCAGGGTGAGCACTTCCACCAACGCAATACAAGCCTTTCAGTGGGCTTCGATTTTTGGCACGATTAAAAGCGCTCCGTGATCCATTGCTCGAAGTGCCATAGATAGATCCGCCCGGTGCTAAAACGCTAGCCTCTAAATCTGCGGGGGTGCGAATTTCTAAGAGATCAAGTCGATTTCGAATTTGAATTCCGTGAGATTCAATTCGATCAATTATCTTCTGCGCATACTGGTTTGCAAAATCACGATCGCTCCAATCAAAGGCATCGCTTCCGTGACGAGGAGCGTTGACTAAAACAAACCAAGCTTCGTGTCCTTCTTTTTTGACCATAGTTACATCGCGGGGAGCACAAATATAGATTGTTGGATCATCCACTGGGACTTTCCTGCTAAAGATCGATTCAAACTCCTGATCGTAATTCTCGGGGAATAGAACCGTGTGGTGTTCAAGTCTTGGTTCATCTGATGGTCGAAGTCCAAGCAATAAAGAGAAGCCAGCAAGTGATGGCTCCATCTTGGCGATTGAACGTCCCGCTCTACTGACTGAACTTGGCGGATTCTTAATCAGTTTTGAATAAATTACCCCTGCATCAGCATTTGCGACAACCGTGGGTGCAGAAATCTTACGACCATCCTCAAGAGATATACCTGTGACGCGACCACTCTCATGAGTGATCTCAGAGACGCGAGCATTGAATTCAAAGACAACGCCACGGTCTAAGCACCGTTGATAGAGAGCATCACCGAGCTTTCCGATACCTCCAGTGATATGCCAGGCACCGAATGCTTCTTCGACAAAAGCAATTGACGATAGGACTGCTGGTGCAACACGAGGATCTGATCCGCTGTATGTGGCATAGCGATCAAGAATTTTGCGAAGATGAGGACTCTTGATTGCAAGCCCACGGATTGATTTCCAAGGCGAGATGACAAATAAATCTCTCATGAGTGATTTTCGCTTCAATAAAGAAGCAACGGATTTAAGTTCTGATTCGATAAATGGTTCGCGGGAAACATCCCACATGGCTTCTGCTCGACGCATGATCTGATCCCATTCCTTGGATGCATCCATGCCATAGGAATCCGAAATTGCCTGCAAAGTTTTAGTGCGCGAGAGATTGGCAAATTTCACAGAAGTTCCATCATGGAATCGATAATCAAATGATGGATCGACGGGAGTGAGTTCGACGACTCGGCCTAGAACATCACCGGTACGTTGAAAGAGATCTCGATAGACAGCCGGAAGTGTGAGAAGTGAAGGTCCTGTATCGAATGCGTAACCTTGAATCCACTCGGTGCGACATTTTCCACCGTGGCGATCGCTAGCTTCGAATACGTGAACCGAGTACCCCTTTTTTGCTAAACGGGCAGCTGTTGCCATTCCACCCATTCCTGCGCCGATCACAACGACCTTTTTTTCATTCGCCGTCATATCGACCTTCCTTTCCACGTGATCTTTGTGTGGAAGAAGTTGGAGTAGATCAAGAGATAGATAAAGAAAACGGTGGAGATGGGATGTAAGAGGCTGTCGATGATGAGCGAACGTGAAGAAATGGCAGAGACCACACGGGAGGTGATAACAAGCAGTAATGCAGTGGTGGCCATCGGTGATCCGAAGAATGAAAAGATAAATGGAAGGAGTCCAGAGATGGCCATCACTGCTGCGAGCAAAAGAGAACCAAAGGCCCCACCAAATCCGGTAGACATTGATTTTCCATATCCGGCTCGGATCTCTTTGAAGGATGAATACATTCGCGTTGCTGCAATCTTTGAGCCATCACACACTCCACCGCTAAATCCACCACGAATGAGGACACGCGCTAGATCAATATCATCTAAAACACTTGATTTGATGGCTGAAAATCCACCAACGCTAAGGAGGGCACTTTTCTTAACAAGGAGGAATTGGCCGTTAGCAACCGCCAAGGATGGACGAGAACTTCTCATTGCTAGACGTAGTGGAACCGTAGTCATCCATGTCCATTGCAAGAGAGGCTGTACAACTCTCTCTGACATTGTTACTGCAATTTGGTATGGGTAGGGCGAGAGAAAATCTGATTCTGTTTTCTGCAGAACTGAATCCATTGCTGATAGCGCATTAGGTGCCAAACGAACATCAGCATCAACGGTCACAATGTAATCGTGTGTTGCATGGCTAAGCCCTTGCGATAACGCCCATGGCTTTCCTAGCCACCCATCTGGAAGCTCGGCTGCACTAATAACTTTCATGAAGGGGATACCCGCGATTGACTCAACTAACAACTCGCCAGTTCCATCCGTTGAGTTGTCATCAATAAAGATAACTTCATACCTTGCATGATCGAGTGCCCCAAGGGCGGCAACGAGGTCTGTGACATTTTCAGCCTCGTTGCGACACGGAACAAGGATGGAAAAACTCAAATTTTGTGATCCCTGGGTCCGAGGTCGAACAATTGTGAAGGCATTAAAAATTGCCATACTCAATAGAAATGAATTAATTACAACGGACAAACTGAGAAGGGCAGACATGTCAGTTAGCTGCGATTAAGCCACTGAGTAAAGAAGTACGGAGCAAGAATTGCGCCGTAAATGAGAAAGGCGACAAGCGCCAAGCCCTGTCGACCAAAGAAGAAGAACTGAGCAATAAATCCGCCAACTAAGCTCCAACCCAAGAAAATGTCAGCTGCCATAGTGCTCGGCGCTTCCTTACGTCGCTCTGTTGGAAGAACAAAGTGCAAGATTGCAATCAAGGTAAGACCAGAAAGTAGCCAGCCAAATGGATTTGATAATGGAATTTCTGGTGCATAGGGAAACGATGCTCCGGTTACTTCCCATGTCCAGCGTCCTGCTGCAACCATTTGTGGGTCTAAGAAGAGATCCCATCCCATCAAGAT
>JAIXYD010000133.1 GCA_027490415.1 Streptomycetaceae bacterium | reverse complement strand
TCCTTTAAGAAGATCTGCCTATCGCTCCACCACTTAATACGCGTACCGGTAACTTTTGCGGAAACTTTTCCAATGGTGCGCAAACCTGATTGCGGTGTGAACTCTGCCTTTGGACCTTCACCGTCGAAGATGCCAGCTTCACCGCGGCGAAATGACATCCAGTAAATTTTTCCGTTGCGATCAACTTCTGCATCAAGACGTTCGGCAAGTGCGTTTACTACAGATGCACCCACACCATGGAGACCACCTGATGCTGCGTAGGATCCACCGCCGAATTTTCCACCCGCATGTAATTTAGTAAGAACAACTTCGACACCAGTGAGGCCAGTCTTAGGTTCTTTATCTACTGGGATTCCACGACCATCATCGTGTACTTCAACTGATCCATCGGCTTCGAGATTAATATCAATTTTCTTACAATGTCCGGCCAACGCTTCATCAACTGCGTTATCAATGATTTCCCAGAGGCAATGCATAAGGCCACGTGAATCAGTAGAACCGATATACATTCCAGGGCGCTTGCGAACGGCATCAAGGCCTTCAAGAACTGCTAAATCTTTGGCGGTATAGCTATCTACTTCGGCACCCGGGGCGGTGAGATCGAGCTGTGCACCCTCGTCATTGGAATCTTTTTTGGCAGCCATGGGTGCAAAGATTAGCCAGCGAACTCTTTGCAGGTGCGTAAACGCGCCGAGAGTTATCTCAATAAGTGGGAAAAGCTTCTAAATGCTGTGAGATACCTATCTAAATGCCAAAATTTCTTTGGAAATCAGCAGGCGGGGAATATTTATAGATGGCATGATGTTCCATACAAAGTACCCAACTGGAGTACAGATCATCACCGTGATGATCTCTAGGCAACGATCGGAGAGCGCGATGAACGAGCAAGTTATCCTCGAATCCACACCTCTAAATGCCCTTGATAGGTGCGATCGATGTGGAGCCCAAGCATATGTTCGTGCCATTTTGCTTAATGGTGGCGAACTCTTGTTCTGCGCACACCACGGCAAGGAATATGCCGAAAAACTCAAAGTTGTAGCAGCGAAGATTCAGGATGAATCAGAGAAGCTGGTAGAAAGTAAGTAGTTACTCTTTCGTTAAACCCTTGTGCGAGCCATCGCACAAGGGTTTTTCTTTTGATTGCCCACAACCGCAGAACTTAATCTTCTCCACAGTTTCAAGAATATTTCCTTCTGCATCAACAAGATCGACTGTTCCGGTAACACGAATCGAGCCGCTCTTTGGGTTGACGAAGATTTGTGGATTACTCATGCGTGATTGCTCTTAATCGAGATAATCTCGCAGTGATTGCGAACGTGATGGGTGGCGCAGTTTAGACATTGTCTTGGATTCGATCTGGCGGATACGTTCACGAGTTACGCCGTGAACCTTTCCAATCTCATCAAGGGTCTTTGGCTGACCATCGGTGAGTCCATAACGAGCCTTGATCACATCTGCTTCGCGCTGTGTAAGTCCACCAAGAACCTGCATCAACTGCTCCTGCAAAATCGTGAAGGTGACAGATTCTTCAGGCTTAACCGCCTCAGAATCTTCGATGAGGTCTCCGAACTCTGAATCGCCTTCCTCACCCAATGGTGTATGAAGTGAGATTGGTTCGCGGCCATACTTTTGAACCTCGACAACCTTTTCAGGTGTCATATCAAGTTCCTTAGCCAACTCTTCTGGCGTCGGTTCGCGACCAAGATCTTGCAGCATCTGGCGCTGTACACGTGCCAACTTGTTAATGACTTCAACCATGTGCACTGGAATACGAATTGTGCGAGCCTGGTCTGCCATCGCACGAGTAATCGCCTGGCGAATCCACCACGTTGCGTAAGTCGAGAACTTAAAGCCCTTTGTGTAATCGAACTTTTCAACCGCACGGATAAGTCCGAGGTTTCCTTCTTGAATGAGATCAAGGAAGAGCATTCCTCGACCGGTGTAACGCTTTGCAAGTGAGACCACCAAACGAAGGTTCGCTTCGAGGAGGTGATTCTTTGCGCGCTTTCCATCTTCCACAATCCACTCGAGCTCGCGCTTGAGTTTCTTATCAATCTTCTTATCAGTAGCTAACTTCTCTTCAGCAAAGAGGCCGGCTTCCATACGTGTTGCAAGTTCTACTTCGAGCTCGGCGTTAAGAAGTGCGACACGACCGATCTGCTTGAGGTAATCCTTCACTGGGTCAGCAGTAGCACCTGCTGTCATCACCATCTGCTCTGGTGGTAAATGCTTGATTTCGGTCTGGATGCGACGAGCCTCGGCGTTAAAGATGTCGTAAAGCTCTTCAACATTCTTGA
Organism: Streptomycetaceae bacterium; assembly: GCA_027490415.1. GTDB lineage: Bacteria > Actinomycetota > Actinomycetes > Nanopelagicales > Nanopelagicaceae > Planktophila. The sequence goes on along the minus strand of JAIXYD010000133.1, from coordinate 421 downwards.
GGTATCCCTGTGTGATTGCCTCAGCAATAACACGAGCACCCTTTTCAGTGAAGTTATTCATTGAAAGTTGCTGTTGAACCTGACGGAATGTCAGGGCTTTGGCATCTTCAGGATCTACATGGCCCTTGCCGACATATGGGTGGTTAGCACGCTTTGCGCTAATGGCATCAAGAACAATATTGACGTTAGCAAGATCCTTCTTATGCTTTGCGCGTTCAGTCTTCTCGCTCTCATCTTCTTCAGCATCCGAATCTTGCAGAATAAATGAGCCATCCTCGGATTTGGCATCATCGACTAAGTTGACGGTGCGGGTCTCAGAGACCTTCGCGCCTTCTTCGGCTTCTACAATTTCGAGTACATCTGCAACGAGAGTCTCGACATCTTCCAATTCAACTTCTTCAAGTTCAACTTCTTCGCCATC
>JAIXYD010000057.1 GCA_027490415.1 Streptomycetaceae bacterium | reverse complement strand
GTTCGCGCATCATCGGCACCTTCACTTGCTCGCGCTATTGATGCCCTCAACACATGGCAATTCCAAGTACTCGAAGCTTGCGCAGTTGCTGCTGAACCCTTTGCTGAAAAAACTATCGCCTCCCTTACCGATAAACCGGCTCTCTTTGTTATTCCTGGCTTAATTGAACGTGGCCTTATCTACACTTCCCATGATGGATTGCGCATGCCAACAACGTTGCGCGAGCTCTTAGGTAATGAAGTTGCACAGCTTGGACCACCATCGATGGCAAAGCTCAACCTGAAGAAACTTGCAGATGCTCCAGCAGGGGCAAAAAAGATTCTTGATGCGATGGCGTGGGGGCCACCTCGTGGCAGTGTTGGTGACATTAAGAAACCTAGCGCTGGCGTTCAGTGGTGTCTTGAAGAGGGATTCCTTATCCCCTTTAGCCAAACAATTGTTGTGATGCCACGCGAAGTTGCTATTGCGCTACGCGGTGGGAAGATTCATAAAGAGCAGAAGATTAATTCACCCGAAGTTGTTTATTCATTCGCTCTTAAGGATAGAAAGAATGTCAATAGCGCAGCGATTGCCAATGTCACGACCTTCTTGCGCTGGGTAGAAGAGGTTCTTAACTTTTGGGCTCAAGATCCACCTACAGCGCTTCGTTCAGGTGGCTTGGGAGTACGTGACCTTAAGGCTCTCTCGCTTCACTTAGGAGTTGAGGAAAGTTGCGCAGCATTTGTCGCAGAGCTTTGTTATGTCACTGGATTACTTACGATTGATCCCGATGATCGAATTCTTCCAACAACGCAATTCGATGTTTGGTTAACTCAACGCCCTTCTGATCAGTGGTCCACCTTGGCATCTGCATGGTTGGCAACATCGCGTGTGAGTGGTCTCGTTGGAAATGAAACAACGAAGAACATTGCACCCCTTGGACCAGAACTTGATCGAGTAAACGCAGCATCAATTCGATCGCTGACACTCTCACTCCTTAAGGAGAACCAGGGTGGTGCCGTGACTGCAGATTCACTGATTAGCGCTGCACAATGGCAGCGACCTGCAAAACGCACAGGTGGCGTTCCGGCAAGCTATATCGAGTACACGCTTCGTGAAGCTGAATGGCTAGGAATCACAGGGCAATCAGTGATCTCTGATTATGGTTTAGCGCTCCTTGCAGGTGAGTCTCTTGAGCAGATCAATGCAGATCTTCCCGCCGAAGTTGATCACATTCTTATTCAAAGCGATAACACTGCAATTGCTCCTGGACCGTTAGCTCAAGAAGTCGCACAAGAGATGGCACTCCTTGCAGATGTTGAATCTCGAGGCGGTGCCACAGTCTTTAGATTTAGCGATGCCACGATTCGCCGAGCGCTAGACCACGGAAAGACTGGCGATGACATCACAAAATTCCTTAAGGCAACGTCAAAGACACCGATGCCCCAACCGCTTGAATACTTAATCGCCGATGTTGCAAAGAAACATGGAAAGTTGCGTGTAGGTGCAACGACCTCTTTCATTCGCTGCGAAGATCAATCAGTAATCGCGTCAATTATCGGTGATAAGAAACTAGATGGACTTGGTTTCAGAAAGATTGCACCTGAAGTAATCATCTGTGATCTTGAAGTAGATGATGCGGTCAGTGTTTTGCGTAACGCCGGATACCTTCCAGCTATTGAGGACTCTAAGGGAATTCTTCTTACCGGTCCTCGAATTATGCGCGCGCAGACAAAAGCTCGACCACCTCGAATTATTGGTGAGATTGATATTCCAGATGAGATCACACTTAACGGAGCACTTCGCACTTTACGTACTGGTGAAAAATCGAGTCATCGCCAGAGCACTCTGCGCAATATCACCGCCTCTGCCCTCGGTGAACTACCGCGCACAACTGCAAATGAAACACTTGAGATATTGAGCCATCACCTGACTCATTCAGCAGATAAATCACTTTCTATCGGATATGCCGACAACAATGGCTTGATCTCACACCGCATCATCGACCCGTTGAAGCTATCAGCAGGCTCTCTTCTGGCACGAGATCATGCAACCGGTGAGATCACAACCTTTAGAATCGCTCGAATAACGGGGGTGGCTTCGCTATGACGAGCGAGAATGCAAGCGAATACGGCAGACTTACACCTATGTTGGCAGCCCTAGAAGCACTTGTTCGGTGTGAATCCCCCACCGAAGATCTCGATGCATGCCGCAGCGTTGTTCGGCTAGCTAGTGATATCGCAACCCGTGTTCTTGGAACTCCTGCAGAAATTAAAGAGATTGAAGGCCGCCCCGTTTTCTGGTGGGGCGCGCAAAATCCGCAGATCGTTTTACTTGGTCATTTAGATACTGTCTGGCCACATGGTTCATACCAACCTTTATGGGAAGTAAAGGGCGATGTAATTCGCGGACCCGGTGTATTTGATATGAAAGCTGGTTTCTTGCAAGCGCTCTATGCACTCAAAGGTATTGAAGGATCGGTTGCACTCATTGCCACCACCGATGAAGAAACTGGAAGCCATGCTTCTCGTGCACTCATCAAGGAAGTTTCTTCACAAGCTAAGGCTGTTTTAGTTCTTGAAGCATCCCTTGATGGCAAGGTAAAGACTGGCCGTAAAGGTACTTCGATGTACCAGGTGCATGTTCATGGCGTGGCTTCACATGCTGGGCTTGAACCTGAAAAGGGCGTTAATGCCACTACTGAAATTGCGCACATTATTCTCAAACTAGCTTCGCTTGAAAACCAGGAGCATGGGACAACAGTTGTTCCGACCGTTGTGCATTCCGGAAATACAACGAACACGGTTCCTGATCATGCAGTTCTTGATATTGATATCCGATCTTTTGCGATGTCAGAGCTTGAGCGCGTTCATGCAGCGATTACCGGAATCACCGCGGTTAATCCGCTTGCTCGAATTGAAGTTACTGGCGGAATTAATCGCCCGCCTTTGCAACCAACTTCTACCGCCGCACTGTATGAACGTGCCGAGAAAGTTGCTGCGTTCATTGGTATGGCTCCTCTTGGAAGTGCCCACGTTGGTGGCGCAAGTGATGGCAATTTCGCTGCAGCAGCGGGTGCACAAGTGCTCGATGGTCTAGGTGCAGTTGGCCAAGGCGCACATGCACCACATGAATGGGTGAGCGCAACATCCCTTGAGCCACGTACCGCCTTCTTGCACGCTCTCATCAAGGATCTTCTGGATGAGTAATGGACCGCTTATTGTTCAAAGTGACAAGACACTTCTCTTAGATATTGATCATCCCGACTCTGTTGAATGTCGTAGAGCTATCGCTCCATTTGCTGAGCTAGAAAGATCGCCAGAACATATTCATACCTATCGGCTTACAAATCTTGGTTTGTGGAATGCGCGGGCTGCCGGACATGATGCTGAGCAAGTCATCGATACCCTCATCAAATATTCTCGATATGCCGTCCCTCATTCAATTCTGGTTGATGTGGCAGAGACAATGTCGCGCTATGGGCGTCTTCGCCTTGAAGCAGATCCCGTCCACGGTTTGATTCTTGTTACGACAGATTCTGCAGTTCTCGAAGAGGTAATTCGTGCAAAGAAAATTGCACCACTACTTGGTGTGCGTATCGATGCCGAGACAATCGTGGTGCATCCAAGCCAACGCGGTGCCATCAAGCAATCACTTTTGCGCCTTGGTTGGCCAGCTGAAGATTTTGCTGGATACGTCGATGGCCAAGCGCATGAAATCGCGCTTAAAGAAGATGGATGGAAGATTCGCCCATACCAAGAGTTGGCGGCAGAAGGTTTCTGGCACGGTGGTTCTGGTGTTGTGGTTCTCCCTTGCGGTGCCGGAAAGACAATTGTCGGTGCAGCAGCCATGGCACATGCCAAAGCAACAACTCTGATCTTGGTGACAAATACCGTTGCAGCTCGTCAATGGCGAGATGAGTTGTTACGTCGCACGACACTTAATGAAGATGAAATCGGTGAATACTCAGGTGCGAAGAAAGAAATTCGCCCAGTCACGATCGCTACTTACCAAGTGATGACAAAGAAGAAAAATGGTGTCTACGCCCACCTTGATCTCTTCGACACTCATGACTGGGGTCTAATCATCTACGATGAAGTTCACTTACTTCCTGCACCTATCTTTAGATTTACAGCAGATATCCAATCCCGCCGTCGCCTTGGGCTCACCGCAACACTCGTCCGCGAAGATGGCATGGAGGGCGAAGTTTTCTCACTCATTGGCCCTAAGCGCTTTGATGTGCCTTGGAAAGAGATTGAATCACAAGGGTATATCGCACCGGCTGAATGTATTGAGGTGCGAGTTAATCTCTCAGAATCCGAGCGACTTCTCTATGCCACAGCAGAGCCTGAAGAAAAATACAGATACTGCTCAACGACAAAGACCAAGAGTGATGTAGTCCAGGAACTTGTTGCTCTCCACGCAGAAGAGCAGATTCTGGTTATCGGCCAATACATCACTCAACTGGATGAGCTCTCTGAGACTTTAGGAGTTCCTCTCATCAAGGGAGATACTCCTGTAAAAGAACGCGAGAGACTCTTTGCAGCATTTCGTACCGGTGAGATCACCTGTCTGGTCGTCTCTAAAGTTGCAAACTTTTCAATTGATTTACCCGATGCCACAATTGCAATTCAGGTATCTGGAGCATTTGGTTCTCGCCAAGAAGAAGCGCAACGCCTTGGTCGAATTTTGCGACCTAAGTCAGATGGGCGTGGAGCTAAGTTTTACTCAGTAGTCTCACGCGACACTGTCGACCAAGACTTTGCGGCAAACCGTCAGCGCTTCTTGGCTGAGCAGGGATATGCCTACCGAATCATTGATGCTGACGATGTTTTTCAAGGGAAGATCTAAATCTATCTGGATCTACCTTGTAGAAGTCATGGTGTAAGCCATCGATATGAAT
>JAIXYD010000153.1 GCA_027490415.1 Streptomycetaceae bacterium | reverse complement strand
ATATGAGGTCGGAAGTGGTGCAATTGCTAGACGAATTGAATTCGGCGTGCGGTAGTCAGGAATAACATTGGCAAACTGTCGAAGTGCAACACAGATTCGTGCAGCATCAGGATGACCTAGTGAGATATGACCACCACGTTCAGATGCGTTACGAGAAGTCAGTAGCGTGAAGCCTAAATCTGCAAGCCATGCATCGTAGAGATCAATCATCATCTGAGTTCCGGTCGCAGCCTTATGTGAGATTGCAGCAATACCCGCTTCTTCAATCATGGTGAAAGCTGTCTTCACGCAACGGAGTCCAATGAGTGATGGAGATGCGATTTGGAATCCACGAATTCCATCTGCACGTTCGAAGACTGGACCCATTCCAAATTGATCGCCTTGTGAGAACCAACCTTGGATTGGAACCTGTAGCTCTGCCTGCACTCGCTTATTCACATATAACCACGCAGGAGATCCGGGGCCAGAGTTGCCGTACTTGTATGTACAACCAACTGCAATATCAACGCCATTCTTATCAAAATCCATCTCGATAGCGCCCACAGCATGGCTGGCATCCCACAGTAAGAACGCACCATATTTGCGAACCAAATCAGTGAGAGATTTAATGTCATTTCGAGCACCTGATCGATACTGAATAACTTCAAGTGTTACTAGTGCGACGTCATCACTGAGGTACTTCTCTAAAATTTCAGGAGTGATTCTTTCGTTCTCTGCGCTACCCGGAGTTTCGTTATCAATGATGACGAGCTTGAGACCAAACTGTTTTGCAATTCCTTCAAGAATGTAGCGATCCGTTGGAAAATTCGCAGCATCAACAATGATCGTCTTGCGACCCGGACGCGCATGAATCGCAGCGAGTGCTAATTGATAGAAGTTCACAGATGTTGTATCGCAGACCAGTACTTGTCCGGCCGCTGCCCCTAGCGTTGCTCGGCCGAGAAGATCTCCGGTGGGCTGTGCTTCATCTACCCAGTGACCCCAACCAGTGACTACTTCAGTTCCCCATTCGCCAGTCATAAACTCATTGACTGCTGTCACTGTGGCAAGAGGTAAACGACCAAGTGAATTTCCGTCCAAATAACACATATCTGGATCTGAAATCATGAAAAGTGATTTAAACCCTTTTAGTGGATCCTTCTCATCGAGTGCAATTGCATATTCGCGGTCTGTAACCATCATGGTGCAAAGGTACGCTTCTCCATTATGGCGCGCAATCTTGTCAATCTCGAAGGTGTAAGTAAGGCCTTTGACATCCGCCCATTGCTGACAAAGGTCTCTATCGGAGTCTCTGAAGGCGATCGCATCGGAATTGTTGGTCGAAATGGCGCCGGCAAGAGCACGCTCATGAAAATTATTGCTGGAATTGAGAACGCTGATGAGGGGCGAGTAACGCAAGGAAATTCAGTCCGTGTAGGAATGCTCTCTCAAGTAGATGTGGCCGATAAGAGCGCAACTGTTGGAGATCTCGTTATTGGTGATCGAGCCAAACATGAGTGGGCGAGTGATCCCAAAATCCGCGAAGTCTTTACCGGTCTATTCGGTGGTTTCGATGATCACCTCTTTGAAAGAGTTTTCGTTACGTTATCCGGTGGCGAGAAACGTCGCGTCGGTCTAGCAAAGTTGTTGATCGATGAACTCGATCTCATCATGCTCGATGAACCAACGAACCATCTTGATGTTGAAGGTGTTGCTTGGCTTGCTCAACATCTCAATGTGCGCCGAGATCTAGCAGTTCTAGTTGTGACACACGATCGATGGTTTCTAGATGCTGTAACAGATCGCACATGGGAAGTCGTCGGTGGAGTTCTCGAAGAGTACGACGGTGGATATTCGGCATATGTTTTAGCTAAAGCCGAAAGAGCTCGTCAGGCAAGTGCAATGGATGCGCGACGTAACGCACTGATACGCAAAGAACTTGCTTGGTTACGTCGTGGTGCACCAGCACAGACCGTAAAACCAAAGTTTCGCGTTGATGCAGCAAATGAGTTAATCAGTAGCGAACCCGCACCACGCGATAAATCAGAGTTACTTAAGTTTGCACTCAATCGTCTCGGACGCACCGTTTTGGAATATCAGCATGCAAAAATCACTGCAGGCGATAAAGAGTTGATCAGTGAGTTAACGTGGAATATTGGACCCGGTGACCGTTTTGGAATCGTAGGAATCAATGGCGCTGGAAAAACCACACTCATGCGCACAATGGCCGCTGAGCTAGATGTGGCTGCAGGAAAATTAGTAACAGGAATTACGGTAAAAATTGCATTTCTTACTCAGCACTTAGATGAACTCGACCCAACTTGGCGCGTTCTCGAAGCCGTTGAAAATGTGGCTAACCATATTGAGATTGGCAAGGGGCGAACACTTTCAGCATCCCAGCTCTGCGAACGGCTCGGCTTTGATCGTGATGGACAGTGGACCCCAGTCGGAGATCTCTCTGGTGGCGAAAAACGACGCCTACAACTTACAAGGCTGCTTATGGATTCTCCCAATGTGTTACTCCTCGATGAGCCAACTAATGATTTTGATATTGAAACTCTTACGGAGCTTGAAGATCTCCTGGATAGTTTTGGCGGAACTCTCATTGTGATTTCCCACGATCGATATTTTCTTGAACGTGTCTGCGATCGATTTGTTGGATTACTTGGCGATGGCCAACTTCGAGATCTTCCGCGCGGAGTCGATCAATACCTTGAAGATCGTGAACGCGCACTCAAAGGCGGCCCAACTCAGGGTCAGAAGAAAGTTTCTTCCGCGCAGACAGAGCGTCTTCTCAAGAAAGATTTAGCTCGAGTTGAGCGACAGATTGAGAAGGCACGCGAGAAGCTAGCAATTTTAAAGAGTGAACAGAGCGAAGCTTCATCTAATGCCGACCGCTTGATTGAGATTGCCTTGAATATCGCCACCGTCGAATCAGAGCTTGCTCAGCGCGAAGAAGAATGGCTCGAAATAACAGTTCAACTCGATAGCTAAAGTAAAGTATGCAGATGCAACATAAGCGGCTAGATTTTCTCGCAGCACTCTCTGGTTTCATGATTGCATTGCAAGCTCGCGCTAATGGCGAGTTATCTCATCGTTTAGATAATGGTTTACAGGCGGCCCTAGTCTCTTTCGGATCTGGACTGATAATCATCGCCGTTATTGCACTCTTTAATCCGTCAATAAAGGAGGGTGTGCGCACATTGCGTGGTGCGGTGCGCACCAAAGCCATACCTACATGGACACTTTTCGCTGGAATGCTCGGTGGCAGTTTTGTAGCTGTTCAGACACAAATCGTTCCCCTCATTGGTGTTGCGATTTACTCAGTCGCATCAATCGCTGGTCAAAGCGCAATCTCCTTAGTTGTTGACCGTATTGGTTTGACCGGTGGTGGTAAGAAAGAGATCACACCAAGGCGAATCACAGCGGCATTTGTCACAGTCTTTGCAGTCTTTATTTCCGTGGCCGACCGACTCGATGGTCGAAATCTTTCAATAGCGGCTGTTCTCCTCGGAGTTCTTGCTGGAGCAATAGTTGGAGTGCAACGCGCACTCAATGGGCAGATAAACGAACACTCTCATCAGAGCTTTACTACTTCACTTTTAAACTTTGCGATGGGAAGTACCTTCTTACTTATTCTTCTTATCGCAGCGATGATTATTGGCGGAATGAATCTCTCACCATTACCCGCAGGACCATGGTGGATTTATACAGGTGGAGTAATCGGCGTGATCTACATTGCCTTTACTTCAACGATTGTGCAACACCTTGGCGTTCTCACATTTACCCTGATTAGTGTTGGCGGACAGCTTGTTGGATCTCTACTTATCGATCTCTTCTCACCTACGGACGGAGTGCAGGTAAGCGTTTATCTTGTCTCTGGAATCGTGCTTACTTATCTCGGAGTACTTGTCGGTGGCGTACGAAATTCACAGTTAAAGAGAGCAGCCACAGAGAAATAAATATCCATCCAATGGTTACTGCAGAAGTCTTAACCCACGGAAGTGATGCCGCATAAAAACCAGATAGCGTGATGCCGACTCCCCAGAGGAGAGCTCCGAGGGCATTTGCAAGCAAAAACTTGTAGTAATTCATATTGGTTGTTCCGGCAATCGGTGGAACGAAGGTGCGAACCCAGGGAATAAAGCGAGCTCCAACAACTGCCCAGAATCCATACTTCTCATAATAAATTTCAGATTTCTTAATCATCTTCTGGATGCGTTCAGATTTACGACGCTCGAGGTATGGACGCCCAATGACGCGACCAAAGACGAAGCCCACTTGGTCTCCAAGGAAAGCGGCGAGGAAAACAACGATAGCCAAAGTGGCCGGATTGATATTTCCATGTGTTGACGCCACGATTCCAGCGGCAAACAAAAGCGAATCTCCCGGCAGGAAGAAACCGAGAAGGACTCCGGTTTCAACGAAGATGATGGCACCAACGATTAAATAAAAGATAAGTGGAGCTAAATTCTCAAAGTTTTCTACAAAAAATTTAGTTAAATCACTCATACGCTCGCCTTTACGGCAGCAGCAACTTTCGTCACCACTTGAGGATCAAAGACGCTCGGAACAATAAATGAGGCATTGAGCTGAGACTCAGAGACACAATCTGCAATGGCGTTAGCTGCAGCAACCAACAGATCATCTGTAATTTTATGTGCTTGAGCATCGAGTAAACCGCGGAAGATTCCCGGAAAAGCCAGCACGTTGTTGATCTGGTTTGGTTGATCGCTGCGTCCTGTTGCGACAACCGCTGCGTACTTGCGGGCGATAACAGGATCAACCTCTGGATCTGGGTTGGCAAGAGCAAAGACTATTGATTTCGGTCCCATAGAAGCGACATCGGCCTCGGTCAGCACATTCGGTGCGCTCACACCAATGAATACATCCGCCCCTGACATCGCTTCATGAAGATCACCTGAAAAATTAGTTGGATTTGAGTGGTCAATAAACCACGCGCGCATCTCATCATCACGACTGCGTGCTGAGTTGATTGCACCATCTTTATCAAAGGCGATGATGTTCTTTGCTCCGCTTTTGACTAATAAACGTGCAACCGCTGTTCCTGCAGCTCCAGCTCCACTCATTACGATCTTTACCGATGAAATATCTTTTTTAACTAGCTTTAATGAATTCTTAAGAGCCGCGAGTACAACAATCGCTGTTCCATGTTGATCATCATGAAAGACGGGAATATCTAGAAGTTGTCGAAGGCGAGCTTCCACTTCAAAGCATCGTGGCGCCGAGATATCTTCTAAGTTAATACCGCCATAGACAGGGGCAATCAATTGCACTGTGCGCACGATTTCATCGACATCCTGCGTATCTAGGCACACTGGCCATGCATCAACATCGGCAAAGCGCTTAAAGAGTGCCGCTTTTCCTTCCATGACAGGAAGGGCGGCTGCTGGTCCGATATTGCCAAGTCCCAACACTGCAGAACCATCTGTAACAACTGCAACGGTATTGCGCTTCATTGTGAGGCGTCTGACGTTGGAAGGGTCATCAACAATGGCTTGGCTGATTCGTGCAACACCTGGCGTGTAAGCACGAGAGAGATCATCGCGAGTCTTAAGTGGAACCTTCGATGCAATTTCAATCTTGCCACCCAAGTGGAGCAAGAAGGTGCGATCTGAAACCTTTCGAACAACAAGACCTGCGATTTTATTGAGAGATTCTGTGATCTCGTCAGCATGGTCTGCATTTACGGTGTCACACGTGACATCAATGACAACTCGATCGAGCAATGATTCAACGACATCGAGTGCGGTAATTGTTGCACCGGCAATGGATAAAGTAGATGTAATTTGAGCTACTGGTTGGAGATCTGGAGAACCTTCAACTCGAATAGTTATTCCATACCCCGGAGAGGTAGATGCCATCTAGACAACTCCGTAGAGTCGATCGCCAGCATCTCCGAGACCAGGAACGATATATCCGTTTTCATTGAGTCGTTCATCGAGTGCACCTGTTACCAAGTTAATTGGAACACCCGAATCTTTAAATGCTTCTTCAAGAACAGCGATACCTTCTGGTGCTGACAAAATACAGATCGCTGTAATTTCAGTCGCACCACGCTCAATAAGAAAATTAATTGCAGCGACAAGTGTTCCGCCTGTAGCCAGCATTGGATCTAAAACAAAACACTGGCGACCCGAGAGATCTTCAGGGAGACGATTTGCATAGGTGCTGGCTTGGAGTGTCTTTTCATCGCGCACCATTCCGAGAAAACCAATTTCGGCGGTAGGAACAAGGCGACTCATTCCTTCAAGCATTCCTAGCCCAGCGCGAAGAATAGGAACCACAACTGGACGCGGTTCTGCCAACTTCACACCGGTTGTTGGCTGAACTGGAGTAACGATCTCTACTTTCTCAACGCGCACATCTCGTGTCGCCTCATAAGCAAGCAAGGTCACAAGCTCTTCGACGAGATGTCGAAAGGTTGGAGAATCGGTGTTCTTGTCGCGCAGAACAGTCAATTTGTGGGAGATCAAAGGATGGTTGGCAACGTGAACTTTCATAACCCATACCTTACCGCCCTTTCATTCCACCCCAATGAGTGGGAATATGAGCAACGTGTCACAGGATCAGGCAGGCGAGTCACTTATCAACGATGTTGATATCGCCGTTGCCGCATGGCATGAAGATGGTCGATGGTCGCTGGCTCTTTTGCCGGATGCGCAAGACCTGCCTCAGATAATTGATCGGCTTAAGTCTCAGCAGACAAATGGTGGCGCATTAGCTCTCTTAGCAATCGATGAAGAATTTTTTATGATCATCCGAGTACTTGGTTCGCACATCAAATTATTTTTAAGCGATATTACGTGCGCCATTGATTATGAAATCGCAGCTGAGTTCATCGACCTCTGTGACTTGGATATGCCTGAAGAAGATGACGAACCATTTCCAGCTGGTGATCTAGATATTATTTCTGATATCGGAGTTCATCGAATGGAACTTTCTACTTTATGTGATGACCCAGATCTATTTCCTGATGAGCAACTAGAAGCTATTGCAAGTCGGCTAGGATTCGGCGAGGAATTCGCACAACTATTGGAGTTATAAAATTTTAGATCATCAAGAACTCATGGGTGAAGCGCTGACAATTGCTCGGAGCGCTCTCTCCACAGGAGATGTACCGGTTGGTGCGATCGTTGTTAATGCTGATGGAGTTGTAATCGGTACAGGTTTTAACGAGCGAGAAGCTCATAACGATCCAACCGCTCACGCCGAAGTTGTTGCTATTCGAAATGCTGCAGCACGCTTGCAAAAGTCTCGCCTCGATGGCTGCACTCTCATCGTCACACTCGAGCCGTGTGCAATGTGTGCAGGTGCAATCGCTCAATCACGTATCAGCCATCTTGTATTCGGTGCCTGGGATGAAAAAGCAGGTGCAGTTGGTTCAGTTTGGGATGTGCTACGAGATCCACGATCGATCTTTAAGGTCGAAGTTACCTCAGGTATTCGTGAGAGTGAATGTGCTCAGCTGCTGAAAGATTTCTTCTCAGACAAGTAATTCATATGAAGGATTCAAGATAGTCAGAGATCCTTCTTCTTCTCCAACCATTCCTTCAGCGCGAATCTGAGAACCGACTTCAAGCCCTGCGATATCGCGTCTACCTAAGAATTGAAGTGTTACTCCACCTGTTTGATCCCAAACCTCCACCTGAAGATATGGCGCAGAACCACGAGGGGCGCTCTTAATTGATGTCACGCGTCCCTGCACATGAGCCCGTTTACGCCATTGGATTTCGCCGATTGGAGTTAGGTTCTCCGCGTAGTGGCTCACAGGCTCAACATCTCGAATTACTTGCTCTACAGGTTTAAATGCCGCAGGTTTTACAGCTACCTTCTCTTCTGCAACTTTAACAACCTGTGGTGTTGAACCAGAAAGAATGCGATTCACATCGAATGGAACAATCGTTGCAACTACTCGTTGTAACTGCGAAATTGGTGCCGCAATTCTTTCTGCAGTCTGATCATGAAGTAGGCGACCCAAGAATCCGGAATAGGCGCGGCGTGGAAGTAAAAGCGTCAGTTCGACATCTTGCTTTTCTGTCATACGAATTGCGTATTCGAGGGCGGCATTTGGAAGGCGTCGATCCGGGCAATCAATAAGTTCTAGCGTGACATCATCTAATGCATCTGAATTCGCCCATGCCTCTTGAATTTCTGCAGCACGGCGATCATCGATAACAAAGTGGACAGCGCTGAGTTTGCGAGGCTTAAGGCTTCGCGCATAACGAATCGCTCCGACAGTAGCTAGATCGACATTATCAACCAGAACTGTTACATCGTGACGAGCAATTGAGGTTGCGCGTTCATGTTCTTGCTTTACAGAAAGTGCTGCTTGCTCACTTGCATACCGACGCTGTAGACGCAAGAAAGAGACAACTAGAATAGGTGACACAAGGAGAACTAACCAAGCTCCTTGTGTAAATTTTACAACTGAGAAAATGATGACGATCGTTAGAGATACAGAACCAGCAAGAGCATTAATTACATACTTAACTTTCCAGCCCTCAGGTTTGGTTCGGCGTGAGTGTCTTGCCATTCCGAATCCGGCTAATGTAAATCCAGTAAAGACACCGAGGGCATAGAACGCAACAAGGTGCTCAACGGATCCTGCTGTAATTAACACAAGGAAAACACCGCCACCTGCGAGTAAGAGAATTCCATTTGAGAAAGCTAAGCGGTGTCCGCGTTTTGTTAATTGTCGCGGTAAATAACCGTCTGTAGCTACGAAGTTACAGAGCAGCGGAAAGGCGCTATAGGTGGTGTTTGCGCCAGCAAAGAGAATAAGCATCGTTGCAAGCTGGACCATAATGAACATGAACTGGCCAAAGGTGCCATCACCCATAGTCGCCTTAGCGATCTGAGAAATCACAGTAGGTGTTCCAGATTCATAAGGCATAGCTTGAATGTGATGGGCAAACCAAGAAACACCGAGAACCAATGTTCCAAGGATTGAACTCATAATTACAAGCGTGCGTCGAGCGTTCTGAGCTTCAGGTTCTTTAAAGAGGGCAACGCCATCTGAGATCGCTTCAAGTCCCGTCAGTGATGAACCGCCATTAGCAAATGCGCGGAGCAGAATGAAGATTCCCGCAGCGGTAAGCAGTCCTTGTTCTTGTCCAATCTCAATTGCACCAGGCAAGTCAGTATCTAGCACAGGGAGAGTGCCGTTCATAAGTCGCCAGATGCCCATTGTAAAAACAATAAACATGGAGCCAACGAAGAAGTAGGTTGGGAAAGCAAAGGCTTTTCCTGCTTCCTTAACTCCACGCAAGTTTCCGTAGGTAAGAATAAGGATGACAACCAGAATCATCGGAATTTTCCAAGGGGCCAAAGCAGGAAATGTCGAGATGATTGCTGCAACACCAGCAGCTGATTGAATAGCAAGTGTCACGATGTAATCGAGCATCAACGCAACAGCGGCAATTTGTGCAACAACCGGACCGAAGTTATCGCGCGAGACTATGTATGCGCCACCAGTTTTTGTATAGACAGAAATAACATTGCGGTAAGAAAGAGTAATAAGAATAAGAATTGCGATGACAACACCAGTCATCGGCATCAAAATTGTGAATGCAGCTAAACCAAATGCTGGTAGGAGCGCGATAAGAATCTGCTCAGAACCGTAAGCTGAAGAAGAGATGCAATCTGAAGATAAAATGCCGAGACCGTAACGCTTACTTAAACGTTGATGTCCAAGAGAGTGACGATTGAGTGCACCACCTAAGAAGCGACGCTTAACTTTGTACGACAGTGGATCTTCAAGTGTGGCGTGATCTTGTAAGGCAACCGGGGCTGGGGCTCCATCGGTCCAGGACTTAGGCACTTCATCTCCCTTAATAGGTGCGTAGAAGGGCGCTAGTGGCGACCTTTTTACACTCTGAGTATCCTCATCTTATGCGTACACAGTTATTTATCAACGGAGAATGGGTCGATGGGTCAAAAACCACGCCCGTCTATGACCCCAGCGACCTCAGTGTTATCGCAGATGTGGCCCTAGCCGCAGACATTCACTGTGAAGCTGCCCTTGCAGCAGCCGACGCAGCCAGTGCATCGTGGGCAGCAACAGCACCACGCGTTCGTAGCGAAATATTACGCAAAGCTTTTGAAATCATGACTGCAGAAGCCGATTATTTGGCCGAACTTGTTTCTAAAGAGAATGGAAAAGCGCTCCCAGATGCAAAGGGTGAAGTGATTTATGCCGCTGAATTCTTCCGCTGGTTTGCAGAGGAAGCGGTGCGTACCCCTGGCGATTTCAGAAAATCTCCTAGCGGTGACAAGCGCATTCTTGTAACTCATCAACCAATCGGTTTATCACTTCTGATTACTCCATGGAACTTTCCAGCAGCAATGGCTACACGCAAAATCGGTCCAGCTATTGCGGCAGGATGCACAATGATTTTAAAGCCAGCGGGAGAAACACCACTTACAGCGCTCGCCATTGCAGATATTTTGCAACGCGCCGGCGTTCCTAAGGGTGTAGTAAATGTGATCTTGCCTGAAAAAACCGGACCAGCAATAAGTGCGATGTTGCATGATCCACGCCTAAAGAATCTTTCATTTACTGGATCAACTGAGGTTGGTCGCATCTTGTTACGCGAAGCATCTGATCGCGTTATTCGCTGCTCAATGGAGCTCGGTGGTAACGCACCATTCGTTGTTCTCGATGATGCGAATATTGATGAGGCGGTTAAAGGTTTGATGCTCGCCAAGATGCGAAATGGTGGAGCAGCTTGCACTGCAGCCAATCGCGTTTATGTGCAGCGGCCTATCGCAGCGGAATTCACAAAGAAGTTCTCAGCAGCAATGACAGCATTTGTCATGGGTCGTGGTCGCGATGAAGGAATTCAACTTGGCGCCAGCGTGTCGGTTAAAGAGCGCAACAAAATTGCAGAACTTGTTGATCAATCTGTTGCAAGCGGCGGAAAAGTAATAACTGGTGGCACACTTCCTGAAGGCCCTGGCGCTTTCTATCCAGCAACTGTCATTGAGGTAGCTGCAGATAATCCAATTTTGAACCATGAAGTATTTGGTCCCGTCGCGCCGGTAGTCACCTTTGATACCGACGAAGAGGGCATCACTCTTGCAAATAGCACCGACTATGGGCTGATTAGCTACGTGTATTCAGAAGATCTCAAGCGCGCACTTCGTATGGCAGAGGCGATCGAATCAGGAATGGTTGCAATCAACCGCGGCGTGATTTCAGATCCTGCTGCTCCATTTGGTGGCGTCAAGCAATCAGGTCTTGGCCGTGAAGGTGGCTTTGATGGAATTCACGAATTCCTCGAGACCAAATACATTGGCGTAGAAATTTAAATCAAGGCAAGCAGCCGGAATTACTGTAGAAGAACTCCTGCTTCTGAACTGGCAAAAAAATTAGGTAGTCGGCTTCGTTTCGTGGACTTTTTCCACCCCATTCGAGTCCAGCCACTCCATGTTTCACCATTTCGATTTTCGGAGGCGTAGTACCGACACCCTACCGGAGTGATTTCATACCTAATCTTAATGCCTTCGATAGAAATCACGAAAGTTTTGTTTTTTAACAAAGTTTCAGCTTGGCTTTCGTAGCGAGAAGAGTTCTTCTCTGATAAATCAAGAATCAACAAAAAATACTTCTCATCCCATGCGTCATCACGAAGTGATTCATTATCATCATCTTGGATCATAGATTCAGTTTATCTTAGGTCCCACATTTAAGAGTAATAGTTTTAGCTGAAGTAACTTTGAGAGTCTTTCTGAGTTGTCCATCAATAATTGCACTGGCGTATGCGATCCCGTAATACCTACTAGATTCTTGATTAACACATTCTGTGTTGGCTTTTTCATTCTTGATAACTTTGTTGGCGTAGATCAAGCCTTGAATTTGAACCTCTCCCTTGCCCACCTGATAATCTCGGAATAATCCGACTTTGTAAATTTCGACATTCAACTCAAGGTTTCGCATTGCCTTGTCGCAAGTCGATCGGGCATTAACTTTGACAGCTAGATAACCTCTCGTGCGCAGGATGTACTTTGAAATATGTGGATCATCGATTCGAATATTGCACTTTGTGGCAGGCGGAGTCACTACTGCGAGAGCTTGGTCGAAAGAAGAGAAAGTTCCAAGCACAACGATGATGAATGAGTGGATTAGATATCTAGATTTAAGGTGATTTGTCATCCACGGAGCGTGGCGAGAATTCTTATGCCCCGATTTAGTTATCCACAACGAGCGGAGGATGAGGGATTTGAACCCTCGAAAGGTTGCCCTTTACACGCTTTCCAAGCGTGCGCACTCGGCCGCTATGCGAATCCTCCAAATGAGCGTGCTAAGGCTACCGCCGCACTCACTATGATTTCACCAGATCCTCCGCGCGGCATTACCGCGCTGAACTCCCCCAGGGTAGGAATACAGCAAGGGTAGGCGTGCTCTGATGGGTGCGCGGAGGGTCCCTAAAACTTTAGAATCACCACAGGTCGCATAGCGAAGACGAGTAGGGGGAGATGATGTCACTAGCGCTTTATCGCAAGTACCGTCCCTCTGTCTTTGCAGATGTCATCGGACAAGAACATGTCACTGTTCCGCTATCAAATGCGCTCGAATCTGGTCGCACACATCATGCATATTTATTTAGTGGTCCACGTGGTTGCGGAAAAACTTCGAGCGCTCGCATTATGGCGCGCTCACTTAACTGCGCAAAAGGACCAACTCCGAATCCATGCGGTGAGTGTCAATCATGTAAAGACCTCGTTGCCAATGGTCCCGGATCACTTGATGTCATCGAGCTAGATGCTGCAACACATGGACTTGTAGATGATGCGCGCGATCTTCGCGATAAAGCATTCTTTGCACCAGT
>JAIXYD010000121.1 GCA_027490415.1 Streptomycetaceae bacterium | reverse complement strand
GCACGCCGTTTTGATTTACCGATTCACGTACGTTCATCATTTTCACCTAACGAAGGAACCTGGGTGGTTGCAAATCACCCTGAAGGAGGCAGCATGGAGCAAGCAATCATCTCGGGCGTTGCACACGACAAGTCCGAAGCCAAGATCACCATCGTTGGTGTTCCAGACCGTACCGGCGTTGCAGCGCGTATCTTCCAAGCGATCGCAGATGCTGACATCAACATCGACATGATTGTGCAGAACGTATCGGCTGCAGCAACTGGACTCACAGACATTTCCTTTACATTGCCAAAGGCAGAAGGCTCGAACGCAACTGGTGTCCTACAGCGCATTCAAGGTGAAGTTGGTTTTGCATCAATTCTTTACGATGACACAATCGGAAAGCTCTCACTCGTTGGCGCAGGAATGCGTTCAAACCCAGGAGTTACCGCAACATTCTTCGCTGCAATGTCTGAAGCAGGCGTCAATATTGAAATGATTTCAACCTCTGAAATCCGAATCTCAATCATCGTGCGCGAGGCGGATTTGGAGCGTGCCACAAAGGCGGCCCACACTGCTTTCCAGCTTGATGCCGATCAAATTGAAGCGGTTGTGTATGGAGGAACAGGGCGATGACTCAGAAGAAGGCAAAAGCTAAGAAGAAACTTCCTTCACTTGCAGT
Source organism: Streptomycetaceae bacterium (assembly GCA_027490415.1). GTDB lineage: Bacteria > Actinomycetota > Actinomycetes > Nanopelagicales > Nanopelagicaceae > Planktophila. The sequence continues at coordinate 2,080 of JAIXYD010000121.1, read as the reverse complement.
TGTAGGTGCAACTGGAGCTGTCGGAACAGTCATGCTCGATATCTTGAGTACACGTAAAAACGTGTATGGCGAGATTCGTTTGATTGCATCTGCTCGTAGTGCTGGCAAGAAGTTGATGTGTCGCGGTGAAGAACTAACAGTTGTCGCGTTATCTCCTGAAGCATTTGATGGAATCGATATTGCTATGTTCGATGTTCCAGATGAGGTATCAGAAGAGTGGGCGCCAATTGCAGCATCTCGTGGCGCCGTGGTTGTAGATAACTCCGGTGCATTCCGTATGGATAAGAAGGTTCCTCTTGTAGTGCCAGAGGTAAATCCAAAAGATATTAAGAAGCGCCCCAAGGGAATTATTTCAAACCCAAATTGCACAACTCTTTCAATGATCGTTGCAATGGGAGCACTCAACAAGAAGTTTGGTTTGAAATCACTTGTCGTCTCTTCTTATCAGGCAGCATCTGGCGCCGGGCAATCCGGAATCGATACTCTGCACGAACAGATTTCAAAGGTTGCTGGAAAGAATCTAGGTTCTACTGCTAAAGATGTGCGCGAAGCAATTACAGATCTTGGTCCGTTCCCTGCACCCCTTGCGATGAACGTTATTCCATGGGCTGGCTCACTTAAAGAAGCTGGATACTCATCGGAAGAACTTAAAGTCCGAAATGAGTCACGAAAGATTCTAGGAATGCCTAAACTCAAGGTCGCTGCAACATGCGTGCGAGTTCCGGTAATTACAACTCACTCACTGACAGTTCATGCAACATTTTCAAAAGTTGTCACACGCAAAGCAGCCCAATCAGCTCTTGCAAAGGCTGAAGGTGTTGTTCTTTATGACAATCCGGAGAAGAAGGAATTTCCAACACCGGCAGATGTCGTAGGAACTGATCCAACGTGGGTTGGTCGCGTTCGCCAATCTCTCGATGATCCAAAGTCAATCGATCTCTTTGTCTGCGGAGATAATTTGCGCAAGGGAGCAGCGTTAAATACTGCTCAAATCGCTGAATTACTCGCTGCTGAATTCACAAAGTAAGGCTGGATAGACTGCCCCCTATGACAATCGTTGTAGCAGGCGGCACAGGCCTGGCTGGTTCGGCGATTGTCCGGGCTTACGTTGCGGCAGGTCATGAAGTCATCCCAGTCAGTCGCAAGGTCGTTGATCTTTTAGATCGCGCTGCAACCTTTGACTTCATAGCATCGGTAAAGCCATCTCTAGTTATTGATGCTGCTGCAAAGGTGGGCGGCATCGGTGCAAACAATGCATTCCCTGTTGAGTTTTTGGCAGATAACGTGCGCATCCAAAGTAACCTCATGGAAGCAGCACATGCAGCCGACGTTGAGAAATTTATTTTCTTAGGCAGCTCATGCATCTATCCGCGCGATTGTGCCCAGCCAATTAAGGAAGAGTATTTACTGACTGGGCCACTTGAAGAGACAAATTCAGCATATGCCGTAGCAAAAATCGCTGGGATTGAATTGATTAAATCTTTTAGAAAAGAGTACGGCCGTAAGTGGATCTCGTTGATGCCAACAAATCTCTACGGTCCTTTTGATAATTTTGAATTGCAAGGTTCACACGTTCTCCCCGCATTTATTCGCCGCTTTGTTGAGGCTGCCGAAACCGGTGCGTCACGCGAAACATTATGGGGAACTGGATCTCCTAAGCGCGAATTTCTCCACGTCGATGATTTAGCTGCAGCCGTTTTACATCTTGGCGATAAGTACGACGAGTCAGGACATATCAATATCGGTACCGGTGAGGATCTCACCATCAAAGAACTTGCAGAACTAGTGGCAGAACTCGCTGGCTTTAAGGGTGAAATTGCCTGGGACTCAACAAAACCTGACGGAACTCCTCGCAAGGTCCTTGATGTTACTAAGGCAAAGTCACTAGGTTGGGCACCGAAGATTTCACTTCGTGATGGAATTGCATCAACAATTGATTGGTACAAGCAGGCAGCAATTAAGGGAGAGCTACGCAGATGAGTAGAAAAGTCGCGCTAATTACCGGTGTCACCGGACAAGATGGCTCATACCTTGCAGAGTTCTTGCTTGCTAAAGGATACGAAGTACACGGCCTTATCCG
>JAIXYD010000165.1 GCA_027490415.1 Streptomycetaceae bacterium | reverse complement strand
TGCATCGAACTCTGTAATGAGATCATTGTTGAAGAACTCTCCGAGGCAAGTTCGCTCGGATTAACAGAGCTCCCTAAGCCACACGAAATTTTTGAATTCCTTGATCAGTATGTCATTGGGCAGAACCGTGCAAAGCGTTCCCTTTCTGTAGCTGTCTATAACCATTACAAGCGCGTGCAATCAGGTGAACCAAAAGGTGAGGATTCCATCGAACTCGCTAAGTCAAACATTCTCTTATTGGGACCAACTGGTTGCGGTAAGACTCTTATGGCTCAAACACTTGCTCGCATGCTTAATGTGCCTTTTGCGATCGCAGATGCAACAGCCCTTACAGAAGCCGGTTATGTGGGCGAGGATGTCGAAAATATTCTGTTAAAGCTTTTGCAAGCAGCGGATTACGATGTCAAGAAAGCAGAAACCGGAATCATCTACATCGATGAAATCGATAAGGTCGCTCGTAAATCAGAGAACCCATCAATTACTCGTGATGTATCTGGTGAAGGCGTTCAGCAAGCGCTGCTTAAGATTCTTGAAGGAACAGTCGCCTCGGTTCCACCACAAGGTGGACGCAAGCACCCACATCAGGAATTTATTCAGATCGATACTACAAATGTTCTCTTCATTGTCGGTGGCGCGTTTGCTGGCCTAGATAAGATCATTGAGGCGCGCAGCGGCTCAGCAAGTGTTGGATTTAATGCAACGTTGCAGTCGCAAGAAGAGAAAAATTCTCGAGACTTCTTCGCAGATGTGATGCCAGAGGATCTTCTCAAGTTTGGAATGATTCCTGAATTTATTGGTCGTCTGCCAGTTATCACGAGTGTTGAAAATCTTGATAAGCCTGCTCTGATGCAGATTCTTACAGAGCCACGTAACGCGCTCGTCAAGCAATACCAACGTCTCTTTGATCTTGATGATGTACAGCTCGAATTTGATGCAGAAGCACTGGAAGCCATTGCTGAGCTAGCCCTCAAGCGCGGAACTGGAGCACGCGGCCTTCGCGCAATTATGGAATCTGTCCTTCTTTCAGTGATGTATGACGTGCCAAGCCGTAGCGATGTGGCCAAGGTTGTAATCAATAAGGCCTGTATTACAGATTCAGCTACCCCTGAACTAGTGATGCGCACAGGTGATATTCCAAAGCGTGCCGCTCGTCGCGAAAAAGGCTCGCAAGAGAAGAGTGCATAAATAAACTAGACTCCACCCCATGTCTTCACAAGCCAGCCATGGACGCGAGCTAGCTGCCGCATTTATTCCGGCAGAAATTGAAGCCCCTCTCGATCAGAAATGGGTCGATGCGGGATATTTCACCGCCGATGCAGCTTCTACGAAAGAACCATTCACCATTGTTCTTCCACCTCCAAACGTGACAGGCGTTCTCCACATTGGTCACGCGCTGGATCAAACTCTGCAAGATTGTTTGTCGCGCATGAAGCGAATGAAGGGTTTCGAAGTTTTATGGCTTCCAGGAATGGATCACGCAGGAATCGCAACACAGAATGTTGTTGAAAAACAATTGGGCAGTCAGGGTAAATCAAGACACGATCTTGGCCGTGAAGCATTTGTTGCAAAGGTGTGGGAGTGGAAGGCTGAATCTGGCGGTGCAATTTTAGATCAGATGAAGCGAATGGGCTCAGGTGTTGACTGGACTCGCGAGCGTTTCACAATGGATGAGGGGATGTCCAACGCCGTCGTATCTATCTTTAAGAAGATGTATGACACGGGGTTAATTTATCGTGCAGAGCGCATCATCAATTGGTGCCCTCGATGTCTTACTGCCCTTTCGGATATCGAAGTCGAACATAGTGATGATGCCGGAGAACTTGTCTCTATTCGTTACGGCGAGGGTGATAGTGCAATCATTGTTGCAACAACTCGTGCCGAAACAATGCTTGGCGATACCGCAGTTGCGGTTCATCCAGAGGACGAGCGTTACAAGCATTTAATCGGCAGCACCGTCGAAGTTCCGCTTGTTAATCGCCACATTTCAATCGTGGGGGATGAGCATGTAGATCCTGCATTTGGAACCGGAGCGGTAAAGGTAACCCCGGCTCATGATGTGAATGACTTCGAAATTGGTCAACGCCATAACCTTGCAACAATTGTCATTCTTGATGCCGAAGGGCGTGTAATTGGTACAAACACCGCCTTTGACGGAATGGATCGTGCAGATGCTCGCAAGGCGGTCGTCGAAGCACTTCGCGCCGAAGGTCGTATCGTTGCCGAAAAGCGCCCATACATCCATGCAGTCGGACATTGCTCACGTTGCGATACAACAATTGAACCGCGACTTTCTAAGCAGTGGTTTGTAAAGGTTGCACCACTTGCACAAGCTTCTGCTGATGCGGTGCGCAATGGAAGTGTAAAGATTGAACCAGTAGCACTTGAACCACGTTACTTTGAGTGGGTAGATAACATGCATGACTGGTGTATTTCTCGTCAGTTGTGGTGGGGACATCGCATTCCAGTTTGGTATGGACCAGCCGGTGAAGTTGTTGTTGTAGGACCTGGAGAGAGTGCACCTGCAGGTTGGACACAAGATCCAGATGTACTTGATACCTGGTTCTCTTCTGGACAGTGGGCATTTTCAACTATGGGATGGCCAGATAAATCTGCCGACCTTGTAAAGTTTTATCCGACCAGCGTTCTTGTCACCGGCTATGACATCCTCTTTTTCTGGGTAGTACGCATGATGATGATGTCAATCTTTGCCATGGATGGTGTACCGCCATTTAAAACAATTATGTTGCACGGTTTAGTTCGCGATCAGTTTGGCAAGAAGATGTCGAAATCTCGCGGAAACGTGATTGATCCAATCGAATTTATGGATAAGTACGGCGCAGATGCTCTTCGTTTCACTCTGGCTCGTGGAGCAAATCCTGGAACTGATCAGGCACTTGCCGAAGATTGGATTGGTGGATCTCGAAACTTTGCCACCAAGCTTTGGAATGCAACACGTTTTGCAATGATGAATGGTGCGCACGTAAACGGAGATTTGCCAGCATTCGATTCACTTAACGATATCGATCGATGGATTCTTTCTCGCCTCAACGAAACTGTTGCTGAGGCTGATTCACTCCTTGAGAGCTACGAGTTCTCGCGTGCCTGTGAATTGATTTATCACTTTGCTTGGGATGACCTCTGCGATTGGTACCTCGAGCTCTCGAAAGAGACCTTTGCTTCGGCAGATAAGGCGTCATCTCAGCGGGTACTGGGACATGTTCTTGATCAACTCATGAGACTTCTGCACCCAGTAATGCCATTTATTACTGAGGAGCTATGGTGCACGTTGACAGGCGGTGAAAGTTTAGTGACTGCTCAATGGCCTGTTGCTGATAAATCTCAAGTTGATAAGCAGGCCGAAAAAGTTGTTGCCTCTTTGCAAGAAGTAGTCACAGAAGTCCGTCGATTTAGAAATGATCAAGGGCTAAAGCCTTCGCAGAAAATTCCTGGACGCTTTAGTGGGAATAAAGATGTGGTTTCATACCAGAGCGCACTTCGATCCTTACTCAAAATCGAGACTTCAGATTTCACTCCTTCTGCAACTCTTGAAATTGCGGGAACTACCATCGAACTTGATCTCACAGGATCAATCGATGTGGTTGCAGAACGTGCACGCCTTGAGAAAGATTTAGCAACCGCGCAGAAAGATCAAAAGACAGCTGAAGTTAAACTTGGTAATGAAGGATTTATGGCAAAGGCGCCTACAGAGGTCGTTGTTGAGATTCGTGAGCGTTTAGCAAAGACAACATCTGAAATTGAACGGATAACTGCAGCGCTAGCTGCATTGAAGTAAATGAGCGAAATTTCAGCAGAAGATCAAGCACGAATCGATGCGATAGAGGCTGCGCTTCTTGCGCGCTGGCCAGAAAATCGAATCGCACCAACTCTTGAACGAATCAGCGCACTCGTCGATGCACTTGGGGAGCCACAGCTCTCATATCCAACAATTCATGTTGGTGGAACAAATGGCAAGACCACAACATCACGAATGCTTGATTCATTGCTCTTCTCAATGGGGCTTCGCACGGGTCGTTTCACAAGTCCTCACTTGGAAACCTATCGCGAAAGAATTGCGATTAACGGTGAACCGATTGATCCTAAAGAATTGATATTTGCCTACAACGATATTGCTGCCTACTTCGACTTCATTGATTCTAAATTTGAGAATCCAATCAGTTTCTTCGAAGCCATCACGGCCCTAGCTTTTGCAGCTTTTGCCGAACACCCGATAGATATTGGTGTGATTGAAGTCGGCATGGGCGGCCAGTGGGATGCGACAAATGTTGTTCAGGCCGATGTCAGTGTGATTACTCCAATTGGTTTTGATCATATGGAATACCTGGGAAATACCTTGGTTGATATCGCACAGACTAAAGCAGGCATTATTAAAGAAGGTGGCTTTGCCGTTCTCGCACAACAAGCTCCAGAAGTTGCTGTGGAGTTGCTGCGAAAGGCGGCGGAAGTTGGGGCAGATGTTGCTCGCGAAGGAGTCGAATACTCGGTCCTCTCACGCGCCGTTGCAGTTGGTGGACAGCTAGTTACGATCCAAGGAATCAAGGGCGTCTATGACGACATCTTTATTCCATTGCATGGCAAGCACCAAGCAGCAAATGCTGCAGCTGCACTTGTGGCTGTTGAAGTTTTCTTTGGTGAGAATGATTTAGATATTGAGGCAGTGCGCGAAGGTTTTGCCAATGTTCGCTCGCCTGGTCGTTGCGAAGTGATTCATCGAGATCCAACTTTTATCTTAGACGCCGCCCATAATCCGCATGGAAGCGTTGCTCTGCTTGAAACAATCACCGCCGAATTTGCCTTTGATGAAATCATTGGTGTCGTCGGAGTTATGGCCGATAAGGATGCAAGTGGCATTCTCGAGAATTTCGAGAAATTTATGGATTCGATTATTGTCACTAAGAACTCATCGCATCGGGCGATGGATGTAGCCGACCTCGAGTCCCTCGCCGTGAGCGTATTCGGAGCCGATCGCGTTTACTCTGCCGAAACACTTGAGGCCGCATTGGATAAGGCGATTAAAGATGCAGTGCGCCCCCTAAGCGATGAAACTCTTGGCGTGGTTGTTACTGGCTCGGTTGTAACCGTCGGTGAAGCCCGCACATATCTGAATAGGAAATTCACCAAGAATGCGGGAGATGGTAAGTGAAGGTTCTTGGCAGCGCAGTACTAACAATGGAAATTTTCGTTATGGGTTTTGCAATGCTCATTGCTAAAGACATTCACGAACCTGCGACGATCATTTATGGCTTTGCTTTCATGCTCGTGACTATTGCGACGATTGGATTACTCAGAAAGAGAATCGGCTGGATTATCGGTTCTCTTCTCCAGTTCGCACTTATGGCCTACAGCGTGGTGGTCCCGGCGATGGCGATCGTGAATTTGATTTTCATGGCCCTCTGGGTGGCCGCCATCATCGTGGGGCGTAAGGGTGAGGCCGCCCGCGCAGCTTTGCTGTCGCAAGGGCCTCCAAAACCCTAATAGACTGACACGGTGAAAATCGAGCAAACCCTCATCCTTGTTAAGCCTGACGGCGTTTCGCGTCGACTTGTTGGTGAAATCATCTCCCGCATTGAAGCTAAGGGATATGTCATTGCAGATCTCAAGATGATGCAGGCAGATCGCGCTCTTCTCGAACGTCATTATGCAGAGCATCAAGGCAAGCCATTCTTTGAACCGCTAGTTGAATTTATGCTCTCAGGTCCTATCGTTGCAATCATTGCAGAGGGACAACGAGTCATTGAAGGCTTCAGGTCACTTGCAGGTGCAACAGATCCAACCGTTGCAGCTCCTGGAACAATTCGTGGAGATCTCGCACGTGATCAAGGTACAAAGGTTCAACAAAATCTTGTTCACGGATCTGATTCACCAGAGTCAGCAGCCCGTGAAATAGCAATCTTCTTCGAAGGGAAGTAAATGAGCGCAAGAACAACATTCATTGGTCGCGATATGGCGATCGATCTTGGAACAGCAAACACACTCGTCTATGTTCGCGGACGTGGAATTGTTCTCAACGAACCTTCTGTTGTTGCGGTCAACCAAGACACTGGCGCAGTTCTTGCAATCGGTGCAGAAGCAAAGTTGATGATTGGTCGTACACCAGGCAACATCGTCGCTATCCGCCCACTTAAAGATGGTGTGATCGCTGACTTTGATACAACAGCTCGCATGCTCAAGCACTTTATTCGTAAAGTTCACGGTCGTCGTGTGCTTGCCAAGCCACGCCTTGTGATCTGCGTTCCTTCAGGAATTACCGGCGTTGAACAGCGCGCTGTTACCGAGGCTGGTTACGATGCTGGCGCACGCAAGGTGTACATCATTGAAGAACCAATGGCTGCGGCGATTGGTGCTGGTCTTCCAATTCACGAACCAACTGGAAACATGGTTGTCGATATCGGTGGCGGAACAACAGAAGTAGCCGTTATTTCTCTAGGTGGAATCGTGACAGCGCTTTCAATCCGAGTCGGTGGAGATAAGCTCGATCAAGCCATTATTGACTGGGTAAAGCGCGAATATTCACTACTTCTTGGAGAGCGCACAGCAGAAGAAATCAAGATGGCGATTGGTTCTGCATACGTTCTTGCAGATGAGAAAGATGCAGAGATTCGCGGTCGCGATCTCGCAACTGGTCTTCCAAAGACAATCATCGTCACTGCTGCCGAAATCCGTAAAGCACTTGATGAGCCAGTAAAGGCGATTGTTGCAGCGGTGAAGAACACTCTTGATAAGTGTCCACCTGAGCTTTCATCCGATTTGATTAATCGCGGAATTGTTCTCACTGGAGGCGGTGCGCTTCTTAAGGGACTTGATGAGCGTCTACGTCGTGAGACCGGTATGCCAATTCACGTGGCAGAGCATGCACTCGATGCAGTCGTTGAGGGTTCTGGCAAATGTATTGAAGAGTTCGAGGCACTTGAAAAAGTCTTGATCTCAGAACCACGTCGATAGGCGGCTAGATCATGGCGCGCGGCGGCGAGAACCGCGGGCGTTTACTGCTCATCATCCTGATCATTACATCGCTATTTCTAATCACCTTAGATCTACGTGGTGTGTCAATCATTGGTGGAGTCAAGACAGGGACCCAAAGCGCGCTGAGCCCGATCCAAAACATTGGATCAACAATTCTTTCGCCGGTACGTAACTTCTTCTCGGATGTTATCAATCTTGGCCGTACGCAATCAGAGATGGAAGCGCTGCGAGAAGAGAATGGAAAACTTCTCAGTCAATTGCGAGAGCGTCGCAGTATTGATGCTGAACTTGAGCAACTCAAAGGTGCGCTGGATCTAGCTGGTAAGGCCGAATACAAGGTTGTGAGCGCACG
>JAIXYD010000146.1 GCA_027490415.1 Streptomycetaceae bacterium | reverse complement strand
GATAATTGCTCAAGGTCTTGAACGTCGATTCGAAACTCAGTCTTTGAAGTAATGTCAGTGAACCCACGAAAGTTTTTATCACCTCGACTAGCGCTGATGGCGTTAGTGATCACACTGCTGGCATATCTTCTCGGTTGGTCTTCCTTTTTTCAGATCAAGAGTGTGGAGATTAATGGCGCGCCAACTGCTGCGGTTCAGGCAGAGATAGAGAAGAGAAGCGAGCTTGCTGTCGGAGAGCAACTTGCGCGAGTTAATCCACAGTCTGTTGCAAGAAGAATTGAGAAGTTAACGTGGATTAAGGATGTAAAGATCTCTAGGAAATGGTTGAAGGGTGCGGTCACAATAGAGATCAAACCTCGCCAACCGCTAGCCTTTTTTAATTCCGACGACGTTCCAGGTCAGACGATAGATCGGGATGGCCAACTCTTCAGGCTGCCAGGATATTCAAATCCGGATCTTGCGTTGATTTCAGCAAAGAGCCCAGAGAGTGCGTTGCAGGCGAATGAGCTTTTCATGCAGCTTCCAGAGAGTTTTCGCTCCCAGATCACCTCGATGGTCGCTACCTCAACCAACACATTTACCCTCATGAGTGTTATCGATGGCCGTGAGGTCCGCATTCGATGGGGCGATAGCCAAGATGTGGAGTTGAAGATTTCAGTCATTAATAAACTACTTAAACTGCCAGAAAATAAGGAAATTAAAGTCATTGATGTAGTTGCACCACATGCACCTATCGTTAAGTAAATCATCGAATACATCTTGCTTTCTTGCGCAAAGAAAGCGTGAAAACAACTCTCAAGTAGTAGATGAGGAATTGGTTCGAGTCGGTGTTTGATTGCAGCCTTTGATCACCCTAAGTTGACGGCCATTAGAGAGATGAATCGTAAGTCTCAAGGCGAGGTTTATAGTTCATAAGGAGGACTCACGTGGCTGCACCACAAAATTATCTAGCCGTCATCAAGGTTGTTGGAATTGGTGGTGGGGGAGTCAATGCGATTAATCGCATGATTGATGTCGGCCTTAAAGGCGTTGAGTTCATTGCAATCAATACAGATGCACAACATCTCTTAATGAGTGATGCTGATGTGAAATTAGATATTGGTCGTGCATCCACAAAGGGGTTAGGTGCAGGCGCTGCTCCTGAAAAGGGACGACAAGCTGCAATTGATCACACTGAAGAAATTGAAGAGATTCTTCGTGGCGCAGATATGGTTTTTGTTACAGCAGGTGAAGGTGGTGGAACCGGAACAGGTGGCGCACCAATTGTTGCAAAAATCGCACGCGATCTTGGTGCACTCACCATCGGTGTCGTCACTCGTCCGTTCTCATTCGAGGGCAAGATCCGTATGCGCCAAGCAGAAGAGGGAATTGAACTTCTTCGCAATGAGGTAGACACACTCATTGTTATTCCAAACGATCGCCTTCTGGCAATTTCAGATCGCAACATCACCGCAGTGGATGCATTTAGAAGTGCAGATCAAGTCTTGCTCTCTGGTGTTCAGGGAATTACCGAAATCATCACACAGCCTGGTCTAATCAATCTAGATTTTGCAGATGTCAAAACAGTGATGACAGATGCTGGTTCAGCACTCATGGGAATCGGTTCCGCTCGTGGAGAGAACCGTGCAATCAGAGCAGCCGAGCTTGCTATTTCAAGTCCGCTGCTTGAGGCATCAATTGATGGAGCGATGGGCGTCCTACTTTCTGTCGCAGGTGGCTCCGATCTTGGCCTCTTTGAAATCAACGAAGCGTGCGAACTTGTACAAGCTGCAGCACATCCAGATGCTCGCATCATCTTTGGAACAACGATTGATGATGCCCTCGGTGACGAGGTACGAATTACGGTGATTGCTGCAGGTTTTGATGGAGGAGAACCAAAGAAGGTTGCGGTTCCAGTTATTGATGCATCAATCCTCGGCGGAGTTGCTAATCCACTTCCCGATAATGACCCACTCGTAGTCGCGATGGATCTAGAGGAGAGCAAGCCTGCAAAGCGCGTTAAATTTGAAGAGCTCGTTGCTGAAGACGAGATCGACGTGCCAGATTTCATGAAGTAAAAGTGAATTACAGTTTTACAGATCGCACCGGTGGTTTATCCACCGGTGCTTTTCTTTCTCATAACGTTGCTCTCCATGTGGGTGATGACGAGGCTACAGTTCTCGCGAATCGTGCTGAACTCGAAAGAAGCTTGGGTTTACGAATTCAGTTCATGGACCAAGTTCACGGAGCCACTGTTGCTCACATTGGAAAAGAAGTAATCGAACCACCCACAGCGGATGCTCTTCTCACTCACAGCGCTGGAATTGGTCTAGCAGTAATGGTTGCCGATTGCATTCCACTCTTGCTCGCAAACACAGAGTCTGTTGCCGCGGTACATGTTGGCCGCAAAGGCTTGATGAATGAAGTTGCCATTGCCGCAGTTGATCAGATGCGTTCCTATAGTTCTTCGCAAATCACGGCTGTTCTTGGTCCTTCAATCTGTGGCGATTGCTACGAAGTTTCACAGGATATCTACGACGACGCATGCAAAAAATTTCCTTTAGCGGCCTCTCATACTCGTGACGGGGGATTCTCGCTTGATCTCTCCCGAGCACTCGTTGATCAATTGCAAAAGCAGGGCCTAAGAGTTATAGATGAGTCACGATGCACCCTCGAAGATAAGAACCTCTACTCTTATCGTCGAGATGGTGTGACGGGACGCCAGGTTGGAGTTGTGTGGCTATGAGCGAGATTGATCGCAAAGCCGAGCTTTCTCATTCTCTGGAGGCGGTGCGAGCCCGAATCCTTTCTGCGACCTCTCGAGCGTCACGAAATTTCGAGGAAGTGACTCTGGTGGCCGTCACCAAAACGTATCCAGTGAGTGATGTCGAATTTCTCGCACAACTTGGTGTTAAGGATTTTGGTGAGAACAGAACTGCGGAAGGACAGGAGAAATCTGCCCTCGTTCCAGCTCAATGGCATTACCAGGGTCAAATTCAAAGTAATAAGATTGCAGCGATTTCATCATGGGCACAGACGGTGCACTCTCTAGATGACCTCACTCATGTCGCAAAGTTTGATCGAGCAGTAGGAGAAAATCCTGGAAAGCGATTAAATGTTTTCATTCAGGTCTCACTCGATGGCGATACCTCTAGAGCTGGAGTCCGAGGGGATGAGTTGTTGGCGTTGGGGCAGGCGCTCACTTCATCCCAAAATCTAGATCTTCGCGGATTAATGGTTGTTCCACCCGTACAAGCCGAGCCGGATAGAGCATTTGCCGAGGTGGCGGGTATCGCTGAGATCTTCCGTCGCGATTTTCCGATGGCACAATCATTATCTGCAGGAATGAGCGGGGATTTCGAAAGTGCCATCGCTCACGGTGCGACACACATCCGAGTGGGTAGCCAAATACTCGGTCCTCGGGCTACTCACGCGTAAAATTAGTGACATGTCTGCACTCAATAAAGTTATGGAGTACCTCGGCCTCGTAGATGGTCCAGAAGGTGCTACCGAAGAAGTTAAACCAAAGCCAGTTAGTCGAGTGGAACCTCGTGTGGCCGTCGAGAAAACTTCTACGCCGTCAAACGGTGTCACAGTTATTGGAGGTCGCACCCCAGTTGAAGTAGATGCAACTCTGGATCTTGAACCTTCTTACAACATCGTCACGCTTCACCCTCGTTCTTACTCAGAAGCTCGTCAGATGGCTGAGCACTATCGCCAGGGAAATCCAGTGATTATCAATCTTGATGACATGGATGAATCAGAGCGTAAACGACTTGTAGATTTCGCGAGTGGATTAGCTTTTGGTTTACAGGGTGGAATCGAAAGAATCGCAAGTCGAGTATTTCTTATCTCTCCAGCTAATGTAAGTGTGCGCACCGAAGACAAAGCTGCGTATGCCCAAGCAAGTTTTTTCAATCAGAGCTAATTAAATAATTCGCTTACATGTTCAAAGAACTAATTCTTAACCTCCTCACCTTTTTTAAGTGGGTTCTTTTTGCACGCCTCATTATTGATTATGTAAGGATGTTTGCCAGAAATTGGCGCCCAAAGAGTGGACTGATCGCTCTCTTCGAAGTCATTTATGCGATCACAGATCCACCAATGAGGTTTGTCGGACGATTTATTCCACCGCTGAGACTCGGTGGAGTGTCTCTGGACTTATCCTTTATCGTGCTCTTGCTCGCGCTTAACTTTGCATCAACAATCGTAAAAATTGTTCTCTAAGCTTTCTTGAGAGTAAGCGCAATCCCAAGTTCGTTGTCGCCGGCTTCCATTGAGCCATCATGTACAAGTGAAGTCGCAAGAACTTCTTCGCAGATATGTGCTGCGTGTGCAGTGATCGCAGCAAGGATTTGAGGAAGAGCGTTATAGGTAACGCTAATTCGATCTGAAATGTCGAATCCATCGCTCTTGCGTCGTTCCTGAATAAAGCGAATCACTTCACGAACTGCGCCAGCTTCAATTAACTCCGGCGTGAGCGTTAAATCGAGAGCTACGGACTCGCCGTCATGACTTGCAACCATCCAGCCACTCTTTGGCACCTCAGTAATCACCAAATCACCTAGATCTATTGCAAAGGTTCCCACTGTTGCACTCTGCTCGCTTCGAAGCGCTTTGACTAGCTTGGTGGCATCTGCGGCTGCGATCAGCTTGGCGACAGCTTGTACATCTGCCCCGTACTTTGCACCTAGAGATTTGAAGTTTGCTTTAACCGAAATATCTACCAGGTCTCCATCGGCATCTGCGATATCCGCCAAACTGAGAACGTTCAGTTCATCAGCAATTTGGTCTTTCATCTCAACTGGGAGTTTGTCCCAACCTGGAGCGGAGATGAGAGCACGTCCAAGTGGTTGGCGAATTTTGATTCCAGATTCGGCGCGCGCTGCTCGACCTTGCTCAACCACACGACGCGTCATTGCAACTTG
>JAIXYD010000186.1 GCA_027490415.1 Streptomycetaceae bacterium | reverse complement strand
GGTCAAGGTTTCTACAACACAAGCGTGATGAAAGTCGCGGGTGCAACGTCGAGTGCTCAGGCTGCAGTTCTTGCATATGCGGGTAACTCCAGCGCCGGGCAGTGGTTTATCCCTTCGGCGAATGAATTAAATGAGCTCTGCAAATATGCGCGAGGTCAGTTAACGGGCAATGTCAGAGTGGTGTGCGACGGCAGTGGAACCTTAAAAACTGGAACTCTCAACGACCTAGGAGGGTTCGTAAGTAACCTCTATATGTCCTCATCTGAATGGTGGAACTACGGAGCAAGGAGCCAATACTTTGATACTCGCGGCCAGCGCTCCGGAGATAAAGACCTCTTCATTTATGTAAGACCTATTCGGGCATTCTAAGGAGCTTGCTGCATGTCTATCTTTCAATATAGAGCAACCAACGCAGTGACACGGGGTAACGATCTTCGCTGGCTGGTTTTCGCATTGGTTCTCAGCACTCTTTCAACTCTACTTATGAGCACCCCCTCCCAAGCTAGCGTTCCATCGACGTTAACTACATGTGTAAATCTGGCAACACTCAAAGAGCGCATCTCCAAAAATGGAACCTGTCGCACTCCACAAGAGGCGATAGCGAAGTGGCACCTTGCTCCTAGTGACTCTTCACTTTCAAATACCGCGACCGCAAAGTACTTGACCATCTGTTCCAACAAGTCGAGCTCATCTGTTTCCTATCAACTAATTCGAACCAAGTGCGCCAGACACCAGCAGCAAAATATTTATACCCGCTCAGCCGCCTTACCGGAGAAACCCGTCATCATCCGAGTGCTCTCATTAAGCCATGAGAGTGCATCTCTTGCACTTGCCACAGAATCTGCAACTGCTAGCGATGCGCCGATCGCGTATTACACAATCGCGACCAGTAAAGGTGAAGTAAAGAAGATTTACTCTTGGAGAGATCTGACACTGTTTATTAGTGGACTTAGTTCATCGACTTCCTACACATTTACTGTGAGCGCCACAAATGCAGATGGAACATCACCATTTTCTGATACATCGTCTAAGGTGACTACTGAGGCTTTTATTGCACCACAGCCAACTTCAGTGCAAGAGATTAGTACACCGCCAGCACCAAGCTGTGCCAATGGTGGAGTTGCTTGTCTGGTTGGCGATGTCGGTCCCGGTGGAGGAACAGTTTTTTATGTCGCAACCGCTCCATTTGCATGTGGTCCAACGCGGTCGGAAAGTTGCCTTTATCTTGAGGCGGCGCCTGCGCGCTGGAATGGAGGCACAAGTGATCCGCAAAGGACATGGGCTAAGTACCCATACAGTAACGAAGCTATTAACAATCCAAGTTCACCGGAGACTGCAACTGCTACCGAAATTGGTTGGGGTTATCGCAATACCCAAGCAATAATTCTTCAGGGTAATACCGAAGCCGCAACCTCTGCTGCAGCACTGGCTGATTCTTATGCACCTAGCGTTGGTGGCGTTATCGTCGATGATTGGTATTTACCGTCTAAAGATGAACTTACTCAGATGTGTAAGTGGCAACGGGGCCTTGCCTGGGTGTCGGATGCAACAGAGTGTTTAGGTGGAGCACGAAATACGGGAGTAGGCGCCGCGGGCTTCGCATATGGCTTCTATTGGGGTTCGTCCGAAGGTAAAGGTTTTTATCCTGAAGGTGGCGCTAACGAGGCTTGGCAACAGCCAATGGATCCGGATTGGGAGCCCCGTGACCGTTTTTATTATGGGAAGGATAACGACGGCCGTGTCCGTCCAATCCGCGCTTTCGGTACTTTCGCAGAAAGTTCGGCGCCCAGTTTTACATTGAGCAGGACTGCAGAAACAATTTACGCAAGAACTACTCCAATAATTGGTTACACCATTACTACATCAGGTGGAACGATCACCAGTTATTCAATCTCACCATCTTTATCTGCAGGTCTTACCTTTAATTCAACTACTGGAATTCTCAGTGGAACTCCAACGGAAACAAGAACAACGACCATATACACAATCACAGGAAATAATTCATCTGGCTCTGCCACCGAAACATTTATCTTGCGAGTAGCTGGGTCAATTGGCGACGTAGGTCCTGGCGGTGGAACTATTTTTTTTGTCGCAACAACTCCATTTGCATGTGGTCCGTTGAGATTGGATAGCTGTGTTTATCTTGAGGCGGCACCAGATTTTTGGAACTACCAACCAGAGCCAAGGCGAAGATGGTCCAACGTCACCTATGAAAGCACAGCTGTTAACAATGCCAGCCCACCACAGACGGCAACTGCAACAGCAATCGGATGGGGTTATTGGAATACTCGAGCAATAGTTCTTCAAGGAAACACCGATGTGGAGTTATCTGCAGCGGCGCTAGCTGATGCGTATGAATCATCCAATAATGGAACTGACATCAATGATTGGTATCTCCCAAGTAAAGATGAACTTAATCAGATGTGTAAGTGGGTGAAGAATCAGGCTTGGACATCAGATGCAACAACGTGTGCCAGCAGCCAATTTCTCAACACGGGTCCAGGTGCGCAAGGGTTCTCGGACGAGTATTCATACTGGTCTTCCTCTGAAACCCTGATCTCTGAGGGCGACGGCGCATGGGAGCAATCCTTTTTCGAGGGCAGTCAAGGCAACAATCTTAAGGACGAAAACTATTTCCTTCGGCCAGTACGGGCGTTTTAGTCCTTCGTCTGTTTGTCTGAAAGGGAGGGGACTGTAAGTTCCTATGCCTTCGAAGGTTCAAATCCTTCACCCGCCACCAGTAAGTTTTATCGCGCAGAACTCTTTTGGCGCGCAGCTCGAGATAAAAATAGAGCAAAGACGAGTGCCAGCACGATTCCCGTGTTAACACCCATTTCTATCAGCGCACGGTTGAAGTACTCCGTGGTTTTTTCTTTCTCCATCGTGAGTGAGGCGCCCACAGTAAGAATGTGTCGTACGGCTGCAATTACGCCGATGATCAAGAAGCTATCAAGTTGGAAGATTCCATCTGTAAATCGAACAATTACGGTGCGCATAATTTCCAGAATGATGACAACAAAGAGAATGTCGTTGATTCCTTGAATCATTCCTGCGGGGAAAAATGGGCGAGTCTCAATCAAGCGTTGAACTGTGTAGCCCGCAGCAAGAATTGAGATGATAAATAAGGCAATGCCGAGAAAGCCGTGCAATATATCTTCGAGCTTGTCGATGAAAGTGGTCGGAATGAGAGACTCATCGCCGGTAAGTAACCCTTTTACTGATTTGTACTTCATCTGGACTCCCTTGGCCTAATAACTAAGGGTAAGTTCAAGGCCGAACCTAAGCAATAGATCGACAGACTTTCTTTGAGTCTAGGCGGCGGCTGCAGTTCGTCTAATGAAGTCAACCGTCAAATCTGGGTAGTTCCACATGATTACATGTGCACAGTTTTCAACATAGACCCAGTTGGAGTGCGCAGGTGCGACTTCTTTTTCCTGCGCCACATCCTCGGGCAGCATAAGGTCGTAGTCTCCGAAAATTATTGATGTTTTTACATGTGCTGGAACATGCGAATCAAATTTTCGCCCGCGCGCCCCGTGCCATAAGGGCATATAACCTTTTGCATGTGCCATCGCCATGACCGAATCTCGGCAGGTTTCGAAGCTGAGTTCACGCCATAAATGGGTAATTTTTTTGTAACCGAGCGCCTTTAATGGTGGTAACCGATATGCCACGGTCATGAAGTAGCGAGAAATTTTTGCAAGAATTCGCGCATCAATGCTTGGTGGGTATTTTCTTTGCGGTGCTTCATGCCATAGCCCAGCAGGTGCAAGGGCTGTAATGCTTTTGACTTGATCTGGTGCGACAGCTCCCATCTCGAGTGCAATCCATCCACCAAGTGAGTTTCCGGCAACATGCATTTCTTTTACACCGTGAGTCGTGTTCATCTCTTCAACAATTGCGCGAGCCAAAGAACGTGGATCGTATTCTTCATTCTCATCAAGAGGCGCGACTCCATGGCCAGGAAGATCTATTGGATAGACAGTGAAATGCTCGCTGAGTTGTGGAATTAAACTTTTCCAGATTGTGCCAGCCGACCCTAGACCGTGGACAAGGACGAGCGCAGGGCGCGTTGGGTGTGATGGGTCAACAACATGTTGATGAGCTTTGATTGCCATTAAGGGTAGCTACAGTCCTCATTGATAGTGTCAAAAATGTCCAGGAGTTGAGAATTATACGCGTGGGATCAGAGTAAGCAGGATGAACTGATTGCAAGAGCCTTGCAAGTAGACAGGGTCAACTCTCGTTATTAGCCTTTGCCGAGTACCGAACCCCTATGAAAGGCATAGTATGAAAATTCGTAAAGGATTAGTAATCGCGTTGACCGTTGCGTTTGCATTCGGAATTTCAGCGTGTTCAAGTAGCGACTCAACGGAGAGCGCATCAGCTTCATGTGAAAAAGCAGATCTTGCAACCATTGAAAATGGCGTGCTCACCATCGCAACTGGAGAGCCTGCCTACTACCCATGGGTGATCGATGATGCACCAGAGTCTGGAGAAGGTTTTGAAGCAGCCGTTGCATACGCTGTAGCGACACAACTTGGATTCTCAAAGGATGAGGTCAAGTGGGTTCGCACAACATTCGATAGCGCTGTAACACCAGGTGAAAAGAACTTTGACTTCAACTTGCAACAGTTCTCGATCACAGAAGAGCGCAAAGCTGCTGTTGATTTCTCATCTCCTTACTACACCGCACCACAAGCAATTGTTTCATTTAAGGGAAGCAAGATTGAAGGAAAGACGTCATTTGCAGAACTTAAGGATGCAAAGCTTGGCGCAGCAGTCGGAACAACTTCACTTGATGCAATCGAAACTCAGCTTGGCCTCAAGGCAAGCGTGTTCAATGACAACGCAGCTGGAGTTTCAGCACTTAAGAATAAGCAGATTGATGGTCTTGTTGTCGATCTTCCAACAGCTTTCTATCTCTCAGGAGTTGAAGTTGAAAATGGAATCATCGTCGGTCAGCTTCCATCTTCTGGTTCAGGTGATCAGTTCGGTCTTCTCCTCACAAAGGGAAGCCCATTGACATCATGTGTTTCTGGAGCAGTTGATGCAATCACTGCAGATGGAACACTTGCCAGCATTACAGATACATGGCTAGCAACCAATACTGGTTCACCAGTTCTGAAGCCATAAGCGTTACAGAATAAGAAGTGAATTCATTCGTGCTCGGTGGCTGTGGTGAGTAATTCAACGCCATGGTCACCGAGCGCGCGTGAACGTGAAAGAAAGTTATTTCGAAAGGCACTCCATAATCGCCAGAGGCTAATTGCCCTCATTTCTACAGTTGTGGTTCTAGGAACTCTTGCAACAGTTCTGCTCACCTCTCCAGGTTGGGAAACAGTTAAAACAACCTTCTTTGATATTGATTACGGTAAAGAAGTTTTCCCTACGGTTATTCGAGGTTTGGTAGTTAACCTTCAACTTTCACTTATCGGTGGAGTGGCAATTGGGATTATTGCCTTAGCTTTAGCGTTGTTACGTACAACCAAATCTCCGACGCTCACTCCCTTTAGATTCATCGCTACCGCCTACGTCGATATCTTCCGTGGCGCACCACTTATCCTCATCATTTTCCTAGTTGGATTCGGAGTACCTGCGCTTCGTATCCAGGGATTGACTACCAACGTCATTGTTCTTGGAACGGTTGCGGTTGT
>JAIXYD010000047.1 GCA_027490415.1 Streptomycetaceae bacterium | reverse complement strand
CATTTGATGTGCCACCTCCAGCTATTGAAGATGGCTCCCAGTACTCACAAGATGCTGATCCTCGCTATAGCGACTTAGGTGCTGATCTTCCACGCACTGAATGTCTCAAAGATGTTGTTGCACGCATGCTTCCTTATTGGCACGAATCAATCGTTCCAGATCTAAAGGCTGGAAAGACTGTGCTAGTTACTGCGCACGGAAATTCACTACGTGCACTTGTAAAGCATCTTGATGGAATTAGCGATGAAGATATCGCTGGATTAAATATTCCAACCGGAATTCCTCTGCACTATGCACTCAGCGCTGATCTCACACCAGTAGTTCAGGGTGGAAAGTATTTAGATCCAGATGCAGCAGCAGATGCGATTAAGGCAGTTGCGAATCAGGGTAAGAAGTAAAAGCTAAAGTCAGTGCTAGAGGGCCGCTTGGCTCTCTGATGCGTACTCACCTTTAACAAGGAAGTAAACGCGGCGAGCAATAGAAACAGCATGGTCTGCACAGCGTTCGTAGTAACGACCAAGCAACGTCATATCAATTGCGGCTTCGATTCCATGTGTCCATGAATCATCGAGCAACGCAACAAAGAGTGCGCGATGCAACTTATCCATTTCATCGTCATCGGTCTCTAACTCAATTGCAGCCTGGAGATCTTGTGTTTTAACGACGTGAGTTGATTTTTCAATAATCTTTACTGCAGTTGTTCCCATGTTTTCAATGGTCTTAAGAAGCTCTGCAGGTACAGCGACTTCTGGATAACGCATACGAGCAAGCTTTGCGATGTGGTGGCAGAGATCGCCCATGCGCTCAAGGTCTGCACTCATGCGAAGAGATGTCACCAGGATGCGAAGATCTTGCGCAACAGGTTGTTGACGCGCCATCAAGTTAATTGCTCGGGCCTCTAGATCATGTTGGATCGAGTCGAGTTTCTCATCGTCAGAGATGACTTGTTCGGCCAACTTCACATCGGCGTTAAGGAGTGCCTGACTGGATCGAGACATCGCCGTCGAAACCATCTCTCCCATAGTGACGAGGGTGGCTTGAATGGCATCTAACTCTTCATGAAAGGCGTCGCGCATGAGGTGAGTTTACTTGCCCATCGATGGAATACGGGGGAGGTTTGTGAATGGAGATTGAACAGTGCATTAAGAGTAAGTAATCCAGCTATAAATACCCGTTCAGATTCTCTAACCCCTGCCCGCCTCTCTACTATAGGAACATGTTTACCCGCAGGAGCAAGAGCCAAGAGTCTCCATCTCCGATTGGGTTGCCTCAAGAAGTTCTTGATCTACTCGAGGTTATTGATGCTGAATACATCATCCTCACCCCTTTTGATGTAGTACTTGAATCCTCGAATGGGATCCGAACCCTTGGCATCATCAAAGAAATTAGAATTACGTCCCAGCCGATTCTTAATCTGGTGCGTGCAGTTCGTCGATCAGGTAAATATGAAGAGCAAACTCTTGCACTGCCACGAGGACCGCTTGGAGATGGAACCCACGATCTAGTCGTTCGAGTCTCACCAGTCGGCGACGAAGGGTTGATTGCAATTCTTGTCTTTGATGACTCTGAATTTCATAGACTCGATTCGATGCGTAGAGATTTTGTTGCAAACATTTCACACGAGCTAAAGACGCCAATCGGGGCGCTGTCGATCTTGGCTGAAGCTGTTCTGGAAGCCAGTGATGACCCAGCAGCAATTAAGAAATTTGCCTCACGGATGCAGATTGAGGCAACTCGCCTCTCAGAGTTGGTACAGGAAGTAATTAATCTTTCACGCCTTCAAGATGAGGATCCACTGAAAAATGCCGAAGTACTCGACGTTGCCTCGATTGCTCGTGAAGCAATTGATGAGTCTCGTCTAGCTGCAGATAAACAGCAGATTGAAATTGTCTTTAGCGACCACGAGAGCTGCTCGGTTCTTGGCGATAAAGGTCAGTTGCGCATGGCCATGAGTAATTTGATTAGCAATGCCATTAATTACAGTCCCGCATCTACTCGAGTGGGCATTGGAATTAACTGCAAGGATGATCTCGTTGAATTTACCGTCACCGATCAAGGCGTTGGTATCCCGGAGAAAGATCTAGAGCGCATTTTTGAACGCTTCTATCGTGTTGACCCTGCTCGTTCACGCGAAACAGGTGGAACAGGTCTTGGTCTCTCGATTGTTAAGCACGTTGCAAGTAATCACGGTGGAGATATCAGCGTCTGGAGTTTAGAAGGGCAAGGCAGCACATTTACATTGCGTCTGCCTCGAGTAAAAGATGGTTCTGTACACCCAACTAGGAATGAAGGTTAGTTATGACCAGAATACTTGTCGTAGAAGATGAAGAATCATTCTCTGAGGCGCTGGGATATCTTCTTGGACGCGAGGGTTTTGATGTCACATTGGCCGACACTGGTACAAAAGCAATTGAAGAATTTGACAGAGTCGGTGCTGATTTAGTTCTTCTTGACCTGATGTTGCCAGGGCTTTCAGGTACTGAAGTGTGCAAACAATTAAGACAACGTTCAGCTGTGCCAATTATTATGTTGACTGCAAAAGATTCTGAAATAGATAAGGTCGTTGGGCTCGAACTTGGTGCAGATGACTATGTAACTAAGCCATATTCATCTCGTGAACTAGTGGCGCGTATTCGTGCGGTGCTACGTCGCAACGGCGATCTCAGTGATGATGTTGCTTCGACCGGCACCCTTACAGTCGGACCAGTCCGCCTTGATACCGAACGCCATGTTGTTGAGATCAACGGAACGGTTGCCCAGTTTCCGCTTAAAGAGTTTGAATTGCTGGAATTTCTTATGCGCAATAGCGGCAGAGT
>JAIXYD010000132.1 GCA_027490415.1 Streptomycetaceae bacterium | reverse complement strand
GGCTTAGCTAGGGAAATTGGTACAGGTGTTACAAAACCAATCCAGAGGCTAGAGAGTTTAGGTGTAAGCACCGGCACCTGAATGATCCATCGCTTGCGCAGTCCAGAGAGTGCGGCGAATTTCTGCATCATGTCAGCATAAGAAAGTACTTGCGGTCCGCCAATATCAAAAACCTTATCCACCGGAGTAGGTAGCGCTGCACATTGGCGCAAGTAGTAGAGCACGTCTCGAATACCAATTGGCTGTGTGCGGTTTGAGACCCATTTAGGTGTTGTCATAATCGGCAAGCGATGAGTCAGGTGGCGCAACATTTCAAATGATGCTGATCCGCTACCGATAATGATTCCGGCGCGTAGTTCAATCACTGGCACTGAGCCAGCACCCAAAATCGCACCAGTGTTCATGCGCGATGCAAGGTGCTTGCTGCGGTTTTCATCATTTGCAATACCGCCAAGATAAATTATCTGGCTCACTCCACATTTGGCGCTGGCGTCAGCAAAATTCTTTGCCATCTCAGCTTCAACTTCATCAAATTGTGTACCCGCATTAATTGAATGTAGTAAGTAATACGCGGTATGAACGCCATTAAGTGCCCGCTCAAGGTCCTGCAGATTATTTGCATTTCCTTCAACAACATCGACTGCATCAGCCCATGGCTGCCCAGAAATTTTGCGTCGATCACGTACAAGAATTCGTACAGCCCATCCATCTTGCAAAAGATCGCGAACTAAACGCCCGCCAACATATCCAGATGCACCTGTGACGAGGTAGAGGCGATTTTGACTCTTCGAATTCATAGCCCAGAGCCTAGACTGCACTCATGGCAACTTCCACACGACCTCGCGTCGTCATTCTCGGTGCAGGTTTTGGCGGCCTCGCTACAGCACGTGCCCTCGCAGGTAAGGCTGATGTGACTGTTGTCGATCGCCATAACTACCAGACCTTCTTACCTCTCCTTTATCAGGTCTCTACCGCTGGCCTTGCCGCAGACCACGTTGCCCACCCAGTTCGTGGAGTTCTGAATAAAAAGGGAATTAAATTTCGAATGGGATCACCAATCTCTGTCGATCATAAAAACAAATCAATCAAACTTGATTCCAGTGAAAGTTTAGATTTCGACCACTTAGTTGTAGCTCTTGGTTCTTCAACAAATGATTTTGGAATTCCCGGTGTTGCTGAATACGGACTTGGAATGAAGAACGTTCATGAAGCGATCATGATTCGCGCTGAGATTATGCGCCGTTTTGAAGATCTCTGCCGCTTTGAAGATAACACTCGCTTGAGCATCTCAGTTATTGGCGGCGGACCAACAGGTGTTGAGATGGCTGGTGCGATTGCAGAGTTAGTGCGCGGTCCACTTCGCAACGATCATCAACATGCATCTGAACATATCGATATCTACCTGATCGAAGCTGGTCCACGAATTCTGCCCATGTTTACCGAAAAACTTTCTAGCCGTGCTCAACGTGATCTCGAAAAAATGGGTGTCACTGTAAAACTCAATACTGCTGTGCAAGAAGTAAAACCTAGAACTATCTTGGTTAAAGGTGCAGATTCAATTCCATCCGAAGTAACAATCTGGGCAGCCGGTGTTAAAGGTGAGCCAGCAGGTGCAATACTCAATCTTCCATTGGATAGAACGCGCATTGAAGTTGATCCAACGCTGGCTGTCTCTCACTATCCATATGTCTGGGCAATCGGAGATATCTCTGGGGCAAAAGATGCACATGGTCGCTTCCTGCCACAAGTTGCACCTGTTGCTATGCAGCAAGGACGATTTGTTGCTGATCAGATTCTTCGATTGGCTGCTGGAAAAGCACTGACTCCATTTAAGTATCGCGATAAAGGATCGATGGCAACGATTGGTCGCCACAAAGCGGTTGTGCAAGTTGGTAACTTCACTATGGCTGGAATTCCGGCTTGGTATGCCTGGCTTTGGTTGCACTTGTTCTATCTCTTGGGCGGGCGCAACAAAATTGGCACTATCGCTGATTGGACGTGGAACTACCTCACCTTTGATCGCGGCAACCGTCACATCATGGACAGCATGTAAATATGGGCAGCTATATCGATCTTCGTGGGCACCAAGTTTTCTCTTACAAGTGGCCACACGATGGTGAAACTGTTGTATTGCTCCATGGTGGCTTAAGCCAAACATCGCATTGGGATTCTCAAATTTTGCCCGCTATTGAGGATTCGTTTTTCACATATGGGTATGACCGCACCGGACATGGATTCACCGGTGATCGCGATGGAAGCTTTCACTTTGATTTTCAACGGGATGAAGCAATCGCTTACTTAGAAGATGTAGTCAAAGAGCCGGCTCACTTAATTGGCTACAGCGATGGGGCAAATATTGCGCTGATGGTTGCGATCAAGCGACCAGATCTTGTGAAATCTATAGTTTCAATCGCTGCGAATTATCATCACTCCGGAATCCATCCGCTGCCAGAATTCGACGGCAATATCCCACAAGAAGATCGAGATGAGTACGCATCTACTTCACCTGATGCCCCTCATACTCAAGATGAGAAGATTAAGAAAATGAGTGCAATCTGGAAACTTGAACCTGATATTGCACAAAGTGATCTAGCCACAATCCAATGTCC
>JAIXYD010000130.1 GCA_027490415.1 Streptomycetaceae bacterium | reverse complement strand
GCTATCGCCATCGCAAAAAGTGAGATTGCAATCAAAATCGGTAGGTAGGTCGAAATTACCCCGCGGCGAGGCTCGGTCTTGCGTCCTGAGAGGACGATCACAGCCATTGCAGCCGCAATTATGAGTGAGCCCACGCGGATGAATGAAAAGACTCCAGCCACGATGCCAATAATCAGAAGCGCATATGCAACGCCTCGAGAACCAGTTAATTCTTTTCGCACGACTCAACTACATTCTGTAACAACATGGCTCGCGTCATCGGTCCAACTCCGCCCGGCATTGGCGCAACGAAACCTGCAATTTCGTAGGCAGATGGATCAATATCTCCAACCAAACCTTGTGGCGTTCGAGAAATTCCGACGTCAAGAAGTGCTGCGCCTTTTTTAATCATGGAAGCTTTGAGGAAATGTGCTTGGCCAATTGCAGCAATGACGATATCTGCGCGCTGAGTATGAAGTGCTAGATCCTTAGTTCCCGTATGTGTCAGGGTGACTGTCGCATTCTCTTGGCGGCGCGAGAGTAAGAGTCCTAGTGGGCGACCTACTGTCAATCCGCGGCCAATAACAACAACATCTGCACCGTTGAGATTTACCTTGTAATGATTGAGCAGTGCAACTATTCCACGCGGTGTGCAAGGGAGTGGAGCTTCATAGCCAGCGACCAATCTTCCAAGATTCATCGGATGTAAACCATCTGCATCTTTAGCGGGATCAATTGATTCCAAAATGACTTGAGTATCTATTCCTTGCGGTAATGGGAGTTGGACGATATATCCAGTGCACTCTGGAGCGCTATTCAATTCTTTAATCGCGGCCAATACATCACTGTGTGAGGCAGTTGCTGGAAGATCTACTCGCAACGAAGTAATTCCTACTTCTTTACAATCACGATGCTTGCCTGAGACATATGAATGCGATCCAGGGTCATCGCCAACTAAAATTGTTCCGAGGCCTGGAACTTTGCCTCGTGCTTTGAGAGCGCTTGTGCGCGCTGCGAGATCTTTCTTAATTGAGTCAGCTAGCCCTTTGCCATCTAGTATCACTGCACTCATGGTGAAATCTTAACCTCTTAAGCGTGCGAGAAGTGACGTGTACCTGTAAAGAACATCGCGATCCCTGCAGCATGTGCTGCCGCAATTACCTCTTCATCTCGCACACTGCCACCAGGCTGGACAACTGCTGTCACGCCAGCGTGGATCAAAATTTCAAGGCCATCGGCAAATGGAAAGAAGGCATCACTGGCTGCAACTGTGCCAGCAACTCGATCACCGGCACGATCAACAGCTAACTTGGCGCTATCTACTCGATTCACTTGGCCCATGCCGATTCCAATTGCTGCCCCACCTTTGGCGAGCAATATTGCATTGCTCTTTACGGCGCGGACACTTCTCCATGCAAATTCAAGGTCGGCGATTACATCTGCAGATACAGCGTTTCCAGAAACTTGTTTCCAACTTGATGCGAGATCCCCAGGAGCGTCGATAAGGTCGCTGCGCTGCAACAACATCCCTCCTGAGACTGGTCTGCGTTCAAGGGATGCAATCTCTGTGGAGTCACATGTCAATATGCGAATCGATGGTTTGGTAGAGAGAATCTCAATTGCACCATCTTCATATCCTGGGGCAATCACAACTTCGGTGAAGACCATGGCAAGTACTGTCGCCATCTCTACTGTGATGCTGCGATTTGCTGCAACTACTCCCCCAAATGCTGATACCGGATCACACGCATGCGCTGCACGGTAAGCAGAGGCAATGTCGCTCGCGATTGCAATCCCGCAAGGGTTTGCATGCTTAATGATCGCAACACAGGGTTCTGAGTGATCAAAAGCTGCACGCCAAGCGGCATCTGCATCTGTGTAATTATTAAATGACATCTCTTTGCCGTGGTGTTGTAGCGCGCCAACAATTCCTCGAGATGAACCGCTGTAAATTGCTGCCTCTTGATGTGGGTTCTCTCCATAGCGCAAAGAATGTTCCCGCTTGTAAATTTCACCGAACCACTCAGGAAGTTCTGAAGTCGCACCGAGCCAGGTAGCAATTGCCAAGTCGTATTCTGCAGTTGTTCTGAAAACTTCAAGAGCAAGCCGTTGACGTTGCTCTGAGGTGAAGCCTCCCTCTACAAGAGCTTTTTCAATCAGCGGATATTGATGTGGATTGCTGACGACTGCAACGCTTCCATGATTTTTCGCCGCCCCACGCAACATGGATGGGCCGCCAATATCAATCTGCTCAATGCATTCAGCAAAGGTTGCCCCTGATGCGATCGTTTGCGCAAAGGGATAGAGATTAATAACAACTAAATCAAAGGGGGCAATATCTAAATCTGCGATCGCCTTAAGATGTTCGGGGTTATGTTGATCGGCCAATATTCCTGAATGAATCCGAGGGTGAAGTGTTTTAACGCGACCACCCATAATCTCTGGAAATCCTGTATAGCTACTGACATCCGTGACTGTGACTCCGGCATCGCGCAATGTGGAAGCTGTTGATCCAGTTGAGAGAATCTCCACTCCAGCAGCTTGCAGACTCTTTCCAAGTTCGACTAATCCACTTTTGTCATAAACACT